>DAIDJI010000038.1 GCA_027451455.1 Planctomycetales bacterium
GCGGGGTCCAGCCTCTGTCATCGGCGGCGGGGCTCGATTGTCCGAGGCAGAGGGCGATGGTAGCGGCGAGGAGCGATATTGAGAGCATTCGTCTGGTCACGGGTGGGCCTCCGGGTGGGATGAGGTTTCGTCGCCTCGGAGCGGACCCGGCCGGGCGACGTCCCGATTCTCCCGGTCCTTGCCTCGTGCATCAAGCCTCGACTATCCTTCGCACTATGCCCCCAGGTCGCCTGCAACGGAGCCGCCCATGCCAGAACCGACGCCCCAGGACCAGATGGCCCGCATGATCACCGGGTACTGGATCTCGCAGATGGTCCACGTCGCCGCCAGGCTCGGTCTCGCCGACCACCTGGCCGACGGCCCGAGGACCGCTGAGGAGCTTGCCCGACTGACCGGGAGCCACGCCCGCTCGCTCTACCGGCTCCTGCGTGCCCTGGCCAGCGTCGGCGTCTTCTCCGAGGACGGCGACGGCCGATTCCGACCGACCCCGCTCGGCGACTGCCTCCGTAACGACGTGCCCGGCTCGCAACGGGCGATGGCCCTCATGATGGGCGAGGAGCACTTCCACTGCTGGGGCGACCTGCTGGAGAGCGTCCGCACCGGGCAGACAGCCTTCGACCGCCTCTACGGCCAGCCGATCTTCGACTACCTCGCCGAGCACGCCGAGCAGGCCGAGGTCTTCGACGCCGCCATGACGGCCACTCACGGGCGTGAGACGCAATCGACCCTGGACTCCTACGACTTCGCCGGAATTCACGTCCTGGCCGACATCGGCGGCGGGAACGCCTCGAACCTGATCGCCATCCTCAAGCACGACCCAGAGATGCGAGGCATCCTGTTCGACCTGCCGCACGTCGTCGAGCGGGCCAGGCCCAACATCGAGGCGGCTGGGGTCGCCGACCGTTGCGAGGTCGTCGTCGGAAGTTTCTTTGACGGCATCCCCGTCGAAGCGGACGCCTACTTCCTGCGGCACATCATCCACGACTGGGACGACGAGAAGGCGGGTCTGATCCTGCGAAACATCCGTCGTGCGATGCCTGGAGGAGCGAGACTGCTGGTCGTCGAGCACGTCCTGCCGCCGGGCGACGAGCCCTCGTTCGGCAAGTTGCTGGACCTGACCATGTTGCTCCTGCCTGGAGGCGCCGAGCGGACCGCCCAGGAGTTCGAGGCCCTGTACCAGCGAGCGGGCTTCCGCCTGACCCGGATCGTGCCCATCGACGGCGACCTGAGCGTCATCGAGGGCGAGGCAGGATAGGGCGAGGGAAATCGGCGTGGGACGATCTTCCAGGGGCTCCGACAGTGGGCCTCACCGTGTTAGATCGAACGATGCTGGAGCCGGAGGGCGAGGCGACCAGATGCAAGCCGGTTGAAACGGGTTCGAATCCTGCCGGCATCTCTGGATTCGCGGAAACGGGGAGGGTGCTCAGCGCCTGGCGAGACCGGCCCGGGGTTTGGGCCGGTGCGAGGGACCGAGTCGATGCAGCCCCTTCTGGGCCTCGGGATCGAGCGGGCTGGCAGAGATGGCGAGGTCGTACCAGCCTCGGGCCTCGTCGATCAGCCCGGAATTCTCGCAGGCGAGGCCCAGGTCGACGAGGTCGGAGGGCCGGTTGGCCCGGCCCGGCGATCGGATCGCGACGATGAGGTTGTAGACACGATTCAGTCGGCGAGACCGCTCCTCCAGCGCCGTCGCCGCGTCGGAATCGCCACGGAGCCGGAGCGCCCGGGCAAGTTCAGCCGGCGCGACCCGATCATAGGGCTCGGCGGTGATCGCGCGTTGGAAATGGCGGATTGCGGCGTCAAGGTCCCTGCGCTGCATGGCCAGCTCGCCCCGAATTCGTTCGATCCGCGGATTTGCCTCCGGTGCCTGGGCGAGCAACCTGGTAGCCTCGTCGAGCCGGCCTCGCTCGAAGGCGGCCTGAATCCGTATCGCCAGAGCATCGGGATCGTCGACGGGTAATGGCGCGAGGATGTTTCCCACTCGGCCCTCGGCGTCCGGGCGGCCAATGAGCATGGAGGCGAGCGCCAGCCGGCTCTGGCGGTCGCTGGGATCGGCGGCAATGAAGCCTTCCAGGTCCGCCACGACGTCGGGGCTCCATCGGCTGAAGTGGGTGAGGGCCCAGGTGAAGAGGTCGTGATGGGTCAGAGTCGTCAGGCCCGCCAGGGCGCGGAACTCGGCGTCAACCTCGGAACGCCGCGACTGGATGCCCAGAATGTAAATCAGCTCGCGGTGTGCCTCGATCAGGCTGGGCTTCAGGGCGAGGGCTCGGCGGAAGGCCGACTCGGCCGCGGCCATTCGATGCCTCTGTCGCTCAATCCGCCCATAAAGGAGCATCGCCTGCGGCGCGATCGGATGAGACGCGGGGATAGAGCCGATGGCAGTAAGAGCATCGTCGGGGCGATTTTCGGCGGTCGCGAGTTGGGCTTCGAGCAGGCGGTCGAGCGGCGTCGGGGGTCGGAGCCGGGCCAGGCGCGCGAGCAAGGCCCGAGCCACATCCCATCGACCAGCCAGGAAGGCGGCTTCCGCCTTGCCCCAGAGCCGGTCGGGATCGGGCCGCGCCCGAGAGGCCACCCATCCCGCGATCAGGATCGCGGCCCCGATCGCGATCACGGCGACGACGACGATCGGTCTCCGATTGCGGCGCGAGGGCTTCGGCTCAGGGGTCGATTTTGGCGTGACGGTCACGGGGCAGAAATCCTCTCGGGCAACGGCCAGCGACCCGGGCCGGACTCAAGGGCGATTCGGGTGACCGGTCTTCATCGACCCCGCCTCTTGCCGGCCTTCGGTATCCGAGAGGGGTCGATCGAAACCTTCTTGCTCCCCTCGGCCAGCACGTCGAAGTCGAAGGTATTCTCCCCGGGCGTCACCGTTGCAAAATCGTGTCGGAGCCCAACGCCGGGATGCTTCTTCGCGACAGCACCGCCGTAGCTGACCTGGTTGTCACCGGTGTACGTCGTGAGGGTATATCGCCCGTCGGGACCGATCTCGGCGGTCCTTGGGGCGACCTTTCGTCCGTAATTGCTGGGATTGAAGGCGATCGTCCCACCCTCGGTCACGGGCTCGCCGTTGGCCTTGACCACCCCCGTGACCGTCGCCTCGGTCAGCGAGGTGTCGGTGGAAGGCTTGCCGTCGCCGCAGCCCGAAACGACGGACCAGGCGAGCAGGCCGAATCCGACCGCCGCCATGGCGATTCCTCGACGTGCGAACATAATAAGATATCCCGAAAAGAAGGCGCCGGGCGGGGCCATCCCGCCCGGGCAAACGAATCAATACTGGTCTGAGGAGACGATTTCGCCGCCAGCCCGGGTGCCAATGGCCCACCACGCCGGGACGCTGATCGAGGCCTTGATAAATTTGACCGAGCCGTCCATGAAGAGCGTGTTGACCCCTCCAGGATGCCGGCTGCTGGCAACATGCGCGATCTGGAGGCCCGATCGGCAGCTCCAGGTGTTGGGCGGCATCACGTGAGCGTAACGCGAGCAGGCCGGTTGGCCATCGCACCACATCGCGCCGGAAATGTTATCGTCGGAGAAATTGGCCGCGTCCTGGTTGCCGCTGACGGGGACCGGCGGATTGGATTTACAGACCAAGTAATACGGCTGCGGCGTCGATTCCTGGTTGTTCGGGACGGCGGGCGGGGTCGCTAGCGAGGCGGTGGGGATGCCGGTGTCGAACGGGGCGCTGGTGTTGGTGAAGTTGTTACCGATCGCCTTCACTCGCTCGCTGAACGCGGCCGTGTTGCTCGTCCCGTCCGTGATCGCCGAGAGATTGATCGAACTGCCTCCGAAGCCGGGAGGGCCGGTATCCACGCCGTTGGACGAGTAGATGAACGGCCCTGCCGACGGCCCGTTCCATGAGGGGGAGTTGGAGTTGCCGCCGTAGTCGCAGTTCGGCGCCGAGCCGACGTTCGCCATGTAGTTGTTGTGGCCGTCGGGATCCGTCAGCCGGTCGGCATCCGATGGGCAGAGGAACTCCGAGAGGACCGCGTACGTCGCCGTCGAGTTGAATGGGCTATTCTGGACAAACGAGGCAAGCCCGAGCGGTTGTGTATCCGCGAAGTTAATGGAGTTGTAGATCGCGGTCTGCTCGATGTATGGCAGCAACATCGTATGGGCCGACCACTCGATCCACCAGGGCCCATCCCCCCAGGGAATCGCGTTCACCGCGCTGTGATAATTGTGCAGAGCCAGGCCAATCTGCTTGAGGTTGTTGGTACACTGGGCGCGGCGGGCCGCCTCGCGCGCCGCCTGCACGGCGGGCAGCAAAAGTGCGATCAGCACGGCGATGATGGCAATGACGACCAGCAGTTCAATCAAGGTGAATCCGCGGCGGCTTCCTTGGATCATGATGGATCCTCCCACGGGGCGGCCCGGTACGGGGGACGATCGACGTCGAACGCCGATGGCCGGGCCAGAGCGGACGAAGAACGGGCCGGGCAGAGCCGGCGACGGCAGACGGCGCGACCCCAGGGAAAGAGATCGGAACGCCATCCATTACCAATCCGCCGGATCGAGCGAGGAGTCACGGAAAAAATCCGAGGGCGGGACATTTTGGTCCCACATGCCGCTGTAATCCTGTAGCCGACGAGGACATGCGGCAGAAATCCGTGGTCAAGCCGTTTTTTTCTCCGGCTCCAGCGCGTTACAAAGGGCCTGGATCGGCGGACAGACTCCTGGAGAGGAGTACCGCGGATCGGAGGTTGTCTCGTGTACGAACGTTTGGGATGGGCGGCAGAGGAACGCCCGGAATACCGGACGCGGCCGGCTCGGTCGGGCGCCCAGCGCCTCGAATTTGCCGAACTACTGACCCGCCACCAGGGGCAAATCCTTGGCTATATCTATTCGCTCGTGCGCGATCTGGACCGATCCGAGGACCTGTTCCAGCAAACCTGCCTGGTGCTCTGGGACAAGTTCGAGCGGTTCGAGGCGTCGCGGAGCTTCGTGGGATGGGCGTGCGGGGTCGCGCGTTA
The DNA here is from genome assembly GCA_027451455.1 of Planctomycetales bacterium. Classification (GTDB taxonomy): domain Bacteria; phylum Planctomycetota; class Planctomycetia; order Isosphaerales; family Isosphaeraceae; genus JAKAUH01. Next base: position 4,968 of record DAIDJI010000038.1, read on the forward strand.
CGAGGTTCTGAACGACCTCCGGGCACGTCGTCGCGACCGGCTCCACTTCGGTGACGAGCTCAGCCTTTCCCTGATCGAGGCCCAGGAGGAGCTGGAGCAAGAAAACCTGGAAGACCGAAGGTCCGCGCTGGCCGGCTGCATCCAGCGGCTCCGCGATCGGGACAGGGATCTCCTCTCCGCCTGCTACGGGCGATCCGCCGGGGTCAGCGAGGTGGCCCGGGACCGAGGGCGTTCGCCGCAGAGCGTCCACAACTCGCTCCGCCGAATCCGCAGAGCACTCTTCGAATGCGTGCAGCGATCCCTGGCGCAGGGGGAACTCACATGAACAGCGAGGGGCGCGGCGATCTTCCCGCCGGGTTCTTTGACCTGGTCGATGAGTATTGCTCCGACGTGATCGATCAGGCAGGGATCGAGCGACTGGAAGCCATCCTGCTCGCCAGCGCCGACGCCCGGCGCTACTTCGTGGCCTACTTGCAGCATCATACCGAGATCCATTTCGCGGTCCGCGCCGACAGGGCCGTCGGCGTCGTGCTCGACCGGCTGGAGCTCGACGGCGCGGCGATCGAGTCTCGCCATTCGAACGGACCGAGTCGTCGTGGATGGTTCCGAGTCGGATGGATCGGACTGGCGGGCCTGGTGGCCGCCGTCGCCGTCGGGGTGATTGGCCCCTGGGCCATGGTTCCTGAGCGCCCGATCCCACCCGTCGCTTCCGATTCGAGGAACGTCGCCTGGCTGGTTAACGCCCAGGATTGCATCTGGGACGGCGCCAGCCAGTCGCCTGGCCGGGACATGGGTGCGGGTAAGGTGCTCTCGTTGTCGAGTGGCCTGGCCGAGATCGAATTCGACGGGGGCGCCCGGGTGATACTTCAGGGTCCAGCAGGGCTCCGATTGCTCTCGGGACGGTTGGTTCGGTTGCTCCGTGGTACGCTCACCGCACGCGTCCCGGCCCGCGCCCGGGGGTTCACCGTCCTGACACCGCACAACCGAGTGGTCGATCTTGGCACCGAGTTTGGCCTCTCGGTCGACGCCGCCGGTGCGGCGATGGTCCGGGTGTTCAACGGCGAGGTCGTCGCCTACCCAATGGCCCCGGACTCCAAGGAGGAACCCGGTGTAACCATCCGCCAGGACCAGGCGGCACGGCTGGTCGGCCGGAAAGTCGACGGTCCTCGCCGCCGCCCTGACGGTCAGGCCGACCGCTACGTACGTACCATCGAGCCGCCGACCGTTATCGAGCCCCGAACTCTCCTCCTCAACTTTGATCGGCCGATCCCGGCGACCCTCCTCGACGCCGACGGCCGAGGGATCGGACTGACGCATCGGCTCCCCGGCACCGGCGCCGGGCTGCCAACCCTCGATCGAAATATCCGCCTTCGCTCCGATCAGCATGCCCTGGAACTGACCACCACCCGGAGCGACATCAATACCCAGGATCGAATGGCGACCGGCGAGTACCTTGGCGTCCGCCTCCGCGACCTGGGGTTCACCGGCGCTGAGGATTTTGAGATCCGGGCCGACATCCCGAGGATTCCGGGGCTTGCCGTCGTCGGCCAGTTCGGGCTCTACGCCGGCACCCAGAGCGACCGGAACATTCGGGGCGGCCTGATCAGCCGCTCTCAGCCCGACACCTACACCCTCTTCCTGGTGAACGACCGCAAGGGTATCGACTCCGACTACTACGAGGTCGGCCTGATGAACACCGGCGACGACCTTCGGCTGGCCCTCCGAAGAGTCAGCGGCCGGTATTCGCTTGTCGTCGACGACCAGACCCGTCGCAGCTCCAGCACGCTCAAGATCGCGCATCCCGCGTTCCTGGACAACGAGACCGATCTTCACGTCGGGATCTTCGGAGCCAACACCCAGAGCGATACGCCCCGGACACTCACGGTTCGCCGGCTCGAAGTGACCGTCTGGACGCCGATGGGACCATCGCGGACAATCATGCAGGAAGCCGCCCCGAACCACCGCGTCCCCGAGTAGGGGATGCCCCATTGACGCCCGTGACCGGCCCCCACCCGATCCGAGTCGGACCCCGATCACGACCTCTCGAGTTGAACTCCGTACCCGATGGGAGCCCCGCCGATGATTCGAACGCTCGTGTCCGTGATTCCGATGTTCCTGGCCCTGGCACTTGGACCGCCCGCTCAGGCCACGGCACCGGTTCTCGCCCGGGCCGAGGCGGAATCCCCGGTCCGCGTCCTCTTTCTCGGCGACCGCGGCCACCACGAGCCCGCGGACCGCGCCACGCAGATCACTCCGGTCCTCGCGGGTCGGGGCATCCAGGTCACTTACTCCGAGCGCGTCGACGATCTCAACCCCGAGACACTCTCAAAGTATGACGCACTCCTGATCTATGCGAACATCGATCGGATCACGCCGCCGCAGGAGAAGGCGCTGATCGACTACGTCGAGGGGGGAGGCGCCTTCATCCCAGTGCATTGTGCCTCGTTTTGCTTCCTGAACTCGCCGAAGTACATCGCCCTGGTCGGCGCTCAGTTTCTCCGCCACGGGACCGGTGAATTCGACACCAAGGTTGTCGACCCCTCGCACCCGATCATGACGGGCCTCCAGCCGTTCCGAACGTGGGACGAGACTTATGTGCATACCAAGCACAACGAGAAGGATCGACACGTCCTTCAGGTCCGGGCCGAGGGAAAAGGTGAAGAGCCCTGGACGTGGGTCAGGACGCAGGGCAAGGGTCGCGTCTTCTACACAGCCTACGGCCACGACGGCCGGACCTGGCAGAACCCCGGATTTCACGACCTGCTCGAACGAGGCATCCGATGGGCCATCAACAAGGGACCGGTCCACGACAGCCGGGGACGCGTCCCGGCTGGACTGCCAGCGTTTACCTATGACGAGTCTTCGGTCGACATCCCCAACTACCTCCCGGGCCAGCGGTGGGGGACTCAGGGTGAGGCGATCCGGAAGATGCAGCATCCGCTCTCGCCCGAGGAGTCGATCCGGCACATGGTCGTGCCGAAAGGCTTCGCCCCGAAGCTCTTCGCCGCCGATCCCGAGATTGCCAAGCCGATCTGCATGACCTGGGACCACAAGGGCCGGCTCTGGATTGCCGAGAGCGTCGACTACCCGAACACCAAGCACCCCGGGCGGCCAGGCCGCGACCGGATCACCATCTGCGAGGACACCGACCACGACGGCAAGGCCGACCGGTATCGTGTCTTCGCCGAGGGCCTGAACGTCCCCACCAGCATCCTCTGCGCCAGCGGTGGTCTGATCGTTCTCCAGCCTCCCGATACCCTCTTCCTGAAGGATACCGATGGCGACGGGAAGGCCGACGAGCAGAAGGTCCTGTTCACCGGTTGGGGAACGCGCGACACCCACGCCGGCCCAAGCAACCTCCGATACGGTCTGGATAACTGGATCTACGGGATCGTCGGCTACTCGGGCTTCCAGGGAACCGTCGGCGGCGAGCAGCATAGCGCCGGCCAGTCGTTCTACCGGTTCAAGCCCGATGGCTCAAAGCTCGAATTCCTTCGCGGCACCAATAACAACTCGTGGGGCGTTGGCTTCAGTGAGGACGGCCTTGTCTTCGGCTCGACGGCCAACGGCTGCCCGACCGTCTACATGCCTGTGCCGAACCGCTATTACGAGTCGGTGCGTGGATACTCGCCGCGGGTTCTCAGCAACATCGCGGTGAACAATAACTTCTATCCCATTACCGATCAGGTCCGGCAGGTGGACTGGCACGGCGGCTTCACAGCCGCGGCCGGGCATGCTCTCTACACCGCGCGGGTTTATCCGAAACAATACTGGAATCAGACCGCATTCGTTGCCGAGCCGACCGGCCACCTGGTCGCCACCTTCACCCTCCAGCGCAAGGGGAGCGATGTGAAGGCATACTACGGCTGGAACCTCGTCGCTAGCGACGATGAGTGGACCTCGCCCATCGCCGCGGAGGTCGGTCCGGACGGAAACGTCTGGATCATCGACTGGTATAATTACATCGTCCAGCACAACCCCACGCCGATCGGTTTCAAGACCGGCACGGGCAACGCCTACGAGACACCGCTCCGCGACAAGACCCACGGCCGAATCTACCGGATCGAGTACGTCGGCGGCGGAACGGAGCCGGGCAAGGCCGCGTCGCTCGACCCGGTCGATGCCCCGGGCCTGGTCGCCGGACTCTCAAACGACAACCAGTTCTGGCGCATCCAGGCACAACGGCTCATCGTCGAGCGCGGCAAGACGGACGTCGTCCCCGCCCTGATTGCGAAGGTGAAGGACACGTCGGTCGACGAGATTGGCCTGAACGTCGGTGCGATCCACGCGATCGGGGCGTTGCGAGGGCTCGGGGCGCTCGACGACCCGGATAGCCCGGCATTCCAGGCGGTCGCCTCGGCGCTGAAGCATCCGTCTGCGGGCGTCCGCCGGAACGCGGTCCAGGCGCTCCCGCCGATCGCGCGGGCGGGCCAGGCCGTCGCCTCCGCCGGGCTGCTGGATGACCCCGACGCGCAGGTCCGGCTGGCGGCCATCCTCGCGATCGCTGACGAGCCCGCCTCGAGCGCCAACGCGAAGGCGATCGCCGAGTTCGTCCTCGGCGGCCAGGTGCGGAATGATCGTTGGCTCGCCGATGCCGCCACCGCCGCCGCTGCCCGAAACGATCGCGGTTTCCTCCAGTCGATCGCGACAAGCGATCGCCGGGGCGGAGGATCAGAGGTCGCCCGGATCGTCGAGCGGGTCGCCGAGCACTGGGCGCGAAGCGGGCCCGCCGACCAGGTTGGCGGACTGCTCGCGGGCCTCCAGAGTGGTGAACCAGCCATCGACGAGGCAATGCTCCGCGGCCTCGCCCGAGGGTGGCCGAAGGGCAAGGCGGTGAAGTTGGCCTCGAAGGACGCCGAGGCGATCAAGAAGCTGGCTCTCTCACTTCCTTCAGGGCCTCGCGGGCAGCTCATCCGGCTGGTGACTCCGTGGCACGATCCCATTCTGGCCGGGATCAACTCCGAGATGACCGGGGGTCTACTAAAGACCGCGAAGGATCCGGAGGTCGCCGATGCCCGGCGCGTCGAGGCGGCCCGCCAGCTCCTGGAACTGATCCCGGCCAGCGACGAGCCCGTTCGTGAACTGCTCGCGATGATCGAGCCGCGGACCTCGCCCGAACTGGCCGCTGGCCTCATCGAGGCCGTTGGTGCCGGGTCGGCCCCGGGCGCCGGCGCGGCGATCGTCGAGCGGATGTCGGCGATGGGCCCGTCGCTTCGGGCGCAGGCCGTCCGTATCCTTTCGAGGCGGGGCGAGTGGACCGTCTCCCTGGTCGATGCCCTGGAGAAGGGACTCGTCCGGCTCTCGGAGCTGCCGCTCGATCAGAAGCAGGCTCTCGCTGCGCACCCGACACCTTCGATCGCCCGCCGCGTCCGCAGGATGCTCCTTCAGGGCGGAGGCATGCCAGATCCCGACCGTCAGAAGGTGATCGACCGCCTCATGCCGGGGCTCCGCCAGGGCGGCGATCCAGCCGCCGGCAAGCTCGTCTTCGCCCAGCAATGCGCCAAGTGTCATCGGCATGGCAGTGAGGGCGGTCAGGTCGGCCCCGACCTCTCCGGCACGGCCGCAGTACCCCGGGATGAGCTCTTGATCCACATCCTCGATCCCAGTCGATCGGTCGAGGGGAACTTCGTCCAGTACACCGTCGCGACACTCGACGGCCGAATCCTCTCCGGCCTGCTCGCCGCCGAGACGAAAACGACCGTCGAACTGCTCGACGCCGAGGGGAAGCGGCACGTCGTCCTCCGCGAGGACATCGATGAGATGAAGGCATCGAAGAAGTCGTTGATGCCCGAGGGCTTCGAGAAACAGGTCACGCCGGCCCAGTTGAATGACCTGCTCGCCTTCCTCACCAATCGGGGTAAGTACCTGCCGCTCGACCTCCGGAAGGCGGCCACCATCTCCAGTGCCCGGGGGATGTTTTACGAGGCCGACGCCTCACAAGAAACGCTCGTCTTCCCCGACTGGTTGCCGAAGATTTTCGAGAACATCCCGTTCCTTCTGATCGATCCGCAGGGGGGCCGGACATCGAACGTCGTTCTCCTCCGAGGCCCTCATGGCGCCTTCCCGCCGCGGATGCCGCGCTCGGTGGAGCTCGCCTGCCACGCTCCCGCTCGGGCGATCCACATCCTCGGAGGGATCAGCGGTTGGGGTTTCCCCGGCGGCCAGAAGGGATCGGTCTCGATGATCGTTCGGCTGCACTACACCGACGGCTCCACCGAGGACCACCCGCTCCGCAACGGCCAGGAACTCGCCGACTACATCCACGTGGTCGACGTCCCCAACTCGAAGCTGGCCTTCCGACTCGCCGGCGGCCAGCAGGTTCGCTATCTCGCGGTACACCCCAGGAAGTCCGACGTGATTGACCGGATCGAACTGGTCAAGGGGAACGACGAGACCGCCCCTGTCGTTCTTGCGGTGACGATCGAGGGGGCCGAAGCCGGCCATTGAGCCCATCGGATCGAGAAGCGGCGGTCGGTCTCGCACCGGCCGCCGCTTTTTTATTGTCCCAGATTCAGAAACCGCGGCGCCTTCCGAACTTTCCGACCACGAGACAACCTCATGAAAGCGCAACGACTGCCTATTGCGACGTTCGCCCTGATGATCCTGGCCTTATCGGGCGCTGCGCCGCCATCGTTCGCAGGGCAGGATGTCGTCGACGGCGAGGCGTACGCAATCCCGCCAGGCGATCCCTGGTATCAGCCGCCGCAGGTAAGCGGGCGCAGGGGCGCACCGGCCGATCGGATGGTCTTCAAGGCGACGATCGAGCCACACTGGTACGACGGCGACCTCCGGTTCTGGTATCGCAACGACCTCGCGGACGGGAAGAAGGAATTCCTCTCGGTTTATGCCCCACGCGGGACCCGAGCCCCGGCATTCGACCACACCCGACTTGCCAGAGCCCTCTCCAATGCGATGGGAACAAAGGTCGAGGCCGATCGTCTTCCATTCAATGAGTTTGAATACCTGGAACAGGCGAGCGGCGCCTCGCTCTCGATCGAGGGTCACGCCGGACCGCCCCCGATCATGAAATCTCGCGGAGATGAGAAAGGGTATCTCCGCTTCCGGGCTGACGGCGTCGACTGGACCTTCGACCTGCGCAACTACGAATGTGTTGCGATCGCGCGCGAGAGCCGGCCGAGCACGCGGCCCGCGCCTCGCCCCGGGCGTGGGCCCCGGCCTCAACGACGCGAGGGTCCCGAGTGGCCCGCTCCGTCCGACGGTGTTCGATCGCCTGACGGCAAATGGACGGCACTCGTAAAAGATCACAACATCACGATCGTCTCACATGCGAAGAAGGAAGTGATCGACCTGACCCACGATGGCAAGGAGGAACTCGCCTACGGTCGGCTCTCGTGGTCGCCTGATTCCAGGACGCTCATTGGCTTCCGAATCCAGCCTGGTGACCGTAAAGAGGTGCATCTGATCCAGTCGTCTCCACCCAGCGGCGGTCGGGCGCGGCTCCGGTCGCGGCCGTATCCACTTCCGGGGGATAGGTTCACGTCGTATGAACTGAACCTTTTCGAGGTCGCCCAGAAGAAGGTCATCCGTCCGGTCGTTGACCGTATCGACTACGGTCAGCCCGAACTGCACTGGGACCGTGAAGGCCTCCACCTCTTCTACGAGAAGATCGACCGCGGCCATCAGCGATATCGGGTGATCCGCGTGGACCCGAAAAATGGTGAGGCCAGGGCGATCATCGATGAGAAGACGGACACCTTCATCTGGACAACCCATCGCGAGAACGTCCCGCTCGACACCATCACCTGGCTCGATCAGACGGACGAACTGATTTACGTGACCGAGCGCAGTGGGTGGCGGCATCTCTACCTGATCGATGCCCGCACCGGCGCGGTCAAAAACGCGATCACGTCCGGGGAGTGGGTCGTCCGCGGGATCGAAAACGTCGACGAGGAGAAACGGCAGGTCTGGTTCCAGGCCAGCGGTCGAGAGCCCGGCCAGGATCCTTACTTCCTCCACCATTACCGGGTAAACCTCGACGGCTCACACCTGGTCTCACTAACACCGGAGGACGGCGACCATCGCGTTCAGTTCTCGCCGAATCGTGTCTTTCTGATCGACACCTATAGTCGGGTGAACATGCCGCCCGTTCACGAAGTTCGCCGCGTCGACGACGGAGCCCTGATGGGCCGGTTCGAGCAGGCCGACATCTCAGCGCTCGAGGCCAGCGGCTGGAAGCCGCCCGAGGTCTTCGTCGCGAAGGGACGAGACGGCAAAACCGACATCTGGGGGATCATCTGCCGGCCGAAGAACTTCGATCCATCGCGGAAATATCCCGTGATCGAATCCATCTACGCCGGGCCGCAGGGTTCGTTCGTACCGAAGTCGTTCACGCCGGTGCTCCGATACTCGTCGCTCTGCGACCTGGGCTTCATCGTCGTGCAGATCGACGGAATGGGCACAGCCAACCGATCGAAGGCGTTCCACGATGTCTGCTGGCACAACCTGAAGGACGCGGGATTCCCCGACCGGATCCTCTGGCACCGCGCGGTCGCGGCGAAGTACTCGAGCTACGACCTTTCGCGGGTGGGGATCTACGGCGGCTCGGCGGGTGGCCAGAACGCGGCGGCCGGCCTGCTCTTCCACCCCGACTTCTACAAGGTCGGAGTCGCAGGGTGCGGTTGCCATGACAACCGAATGGACAAAGCTTCATGGAACGAGCAATGGATGGGCTATCCGGTCGGTCCCTGGTATGCTGAGTCGTCCAACATCGACAATGCGTATCGATTGAAGGGGAAGCTCCTGCTGATCGTCGGCGAGATGGACACGAACGTCCCGCCCGAGTCGACGCTCCGGCTGGTCGATGCCCTGGTCAAGGCCGACAAGGACTTCGAAATGCTGGTCGTCCCGAACGCCGGCCACGGGATGGGTGGCCCCTTCGGTGAGCGGCGGCTCCGCGAGTTCTTCGTCCGCCACCTACTCGACGAGAAGGCCCCGACGAGAGTCATCGCCACCGCACCTGCCGCCCTGGCCGACGACGGTAGCGAGCTCCGCGTCGCGATCGATCGGTATGAGGCCGACCGTGGACTGCTTCTTCGATCCGCCCCAGCCCCAGGGTCGCATGAGCGCGACGCGAAGTTGAAAAGCTTCCACGACGGATGGCTCGACCGCATCAAGGAATTCGATTTCGACCAACTCGGGCAGGACGGTCGGATCGATTACCTGCTCTTCCGCAACCTCCTGGAACACGAGCGACGGCGTCTGGATATTCTCGATCGCGAGCGCAGCGAGTGGGAGAAGCTGGTCCCGTTCGCCGGGCCGATCCTCGACCTCGACGCCTCGCGGCGCGACCTCCGGCGGATGGATTGGGGCAAGACCGCGGGACTGCTCCACGACCTCTCAAGGAAGATCGAGGCGGCACGACTGGAACTCAGTTCCGCCCCGAATGGCAAGGACGCAAATGTCAAAGACCGTGCGGCCCGACTCCGTTCGGCGAACCGGGCCCTCGCGGAGGTCGAATCGCTCCGGGAGACGCTTCAGACCTGGTTCGGATTCTACGATGGATATGATCCGATCTTCACCTGGTGGATGCTGGAGCCCTACCGTGCGGTTGACCGAGCGGTCGAGCTTTATGCCTCGGCCCTGCGCGACCGGTTCGGGGCCTCGGCAGCCGGCGCGGGCCGGGAAATGGGCGGGCGACGTCGGGGCGGCACAAGGAACAGCGCCGTGCAGAACTCCGCATCCACGCGGTCGACAGACCGTCGCGATGAGGAGATCATCGGCACCCCGATCGGCCGCGAGGCCCTCCTTGCCGAGCTGCGGAACGAGATGATCCCTTACACGCCCGAAGAGCTGATCTCGCTGGCTCGTAAAGAGCTGGATTGGTGCGAGGCCGAGATGAAGAAGGCCGCGCGCGAGATTGGCCTGGGCGACGACTGGCACACCGCACTCGAAAGGGTGAAGGACGATCACGTCGCCCCGGGCGAGCAGCCCGCGATGATCCGCGACCTGGCGATGGAGGCCATCACGTACCTCGACACGAACAACCTCGTCACCATCCCGCCGCTCTGCCGCGAATCGTGGCGGATGACCATGATGTCGCCCGAGGCGCAGCTCGTGAACCCGTTCTTCCTCGGTGGCGAGACCATCATCATCTCCTACCCGACTAGCAGCATGGCACACGATGCCAAGATGATGAGCATGCGCGGGAATAATCGTCACTTCGCGAGAGCGACCGTTCATCACGAGGTGATCCCGGGACATCACTTACAGGGCTTCATGGCGGCCCGGCATCGCCCATACCGGCAGCTTTTCCGAACTCCGTTCCTGGTCGAAGGGTGGTCCTTGTACTGGGAGCTTTTGCTCTGGGATCGCGGCTTCGCGAAGTCGCCCGAAGATCGCATGGGAATGCTTTTCTGGCGGATGCACCGATGCGCCCGGATCATCTTCTCGCTGAGTTTTCATCTCGGCACGATGACACCGAAGGAGTGCATCGAATTGCTGGTCAACCGGGTCGGCCACGAGCGAGACAATGCGACAGCCGAGGTCCGGCGATCGTTCAACGGCTCGTACGGCCCGCTCTACCAGGCGGCTTACCTGCTCGGCGGAATGCAGTTGCGGGCCTTGCATCGCGAACTGGTCGAGTCGGGCCGGATGACCGAGCGCGACTTCCACGACGCCGTCTTGAAGGAGAACGCGATCCCGATCGAGATGATTCGGGCCTCACTCATCGGACAACCCCTGACCGCCGATCACGCACCGAGCTGGAAGTTCGCCGGGCCGAATCCCTAACCGGTTCGATCAGGGCACGATCATGGTTCGGCCGGAGGCGAAGTCATGCTCGGCGACGAGTCGACAGATGACGTCGGCAATCTTCGCCCCGCCGGCCGCCGAGGGCTCGATTTCATTCGCGTAGTCAGAGATCTCCGAACAGACGGCGCGAAGGTCGATCACGGGCAGTCCGGAGCGCCTGGCGTTATCGATGATCGCGTCATCGAAGAGCGCGACCGCGGCAACCGCCGCTCGCTGGAAGGCGTCATCGTCCGAGCAGGGATTGTAGATCGTACAGAGAATCGTGGGCAGGCCCATCTCGACGATCGCTCGGACCAGCCGCTGATGAGCTTCTGCGAATTCGACCCGGACGAGCAGCATCGTCCGCAGGGCCTCGCCGATCGTGAGCGCCGGCTCGTGCAGGATGCGGATGAGCCCGAGGAGATCGTTGCCGCCAACGCTCAGGACGAGGTGGCTCGCATCCTCCGGAATGCGGGGCAACTGG
>DAIDJI010000039.1 GCA_027451455.1 Planctomycetales bacterium
CGGCCGCTGGGCGAAGGCCCCTGGCCTCCAGCCGGGCCAGGATGAAGCGGTCGATCTCGGTGGCGGGCCAGGAGGTGTCGCGGACGGCGGGCGCGCGGTGGGTCTGTGGGGCCTGATAGGCCCAGAATCGGCGACCGGCCTGGATGTCGATCGTTGGCCGAGCCGCGATGGCCGCCGGCCCTTCGCGAGGGTCGGGCGCGCCTCGTTTGATCCATTGAGCGAAGTCGGCGATCACGGTGTCGGGCAGTTTGCCCCGGGGCGGCATCTCGGGTCCTTCGTGCCGGAGTGCCTCCAGCAGGGGGCTTTCCTCGGGCTTGCCGGGTACAAGAATTGGCCCGGATTCTCCGCCCGCGAGGACCGCGGCGCGCGAGTCGAGCCGAAGGCCCCCCTTGACCGACTTCGCCTGGGCCGAGTGGCAGGAATAACATTCCCGAACCAGAACGGGTCGGATCTTCGCCTCGAACAGGGCGATCGCGCCCGGGTCGTCCGCCGCGCCCGAGGCGATCGGTCGTCCGACGACGATGGAGAGCACGGCAAGATACCGCCAGCCGGTCCGGATCATGGGAGAGACCTCGACGGCCGGGCCCGTGTTGTGTGGAGGAGTGGGAAGGCCCGGAATCCCTCGGATGCCTGATTTTCGGGGAACTTCGCCGCGACGTCAACGGAAAAGGCGCCCGGAATCATGCACATGGTCAACGGACGCGAGACGCCTGACGGTACTCGGTCGGCGTCAGGCCCGTCCCGCGTCGGAAGGCGGTGGAGAGGTGCTTCGCCTCCGAGAATCCCGAGCAGGTCGCGACCTGGGCGATCGGCATCTCGGTCCCGGAGAGCAGCGCCCGGGCCTTCTCCAGGCGGACCCGGCGGATCTCCTCGCCCAGGCCGCGGCCGAGCGCCGACCGGAAGCGGCGCTCCAGCGACCTCCGCGAGCCGGCGACGGCCTCGATCACGTCGGGGACGCCGATCGGACCGAGGGCACGCGCCCGGATAAACCGGACCGCGGCGGCCACGTCCGGGTCGTCGATTGCCAGGACGTCGGACGATGGCCTCGTCATCACGCCCGGCGAGGGCAGCAGGAGGGATCGAGGGCGCGGGTTTTTCCCGCCGCGCGCGAGCCACTCCTCCAGCATCCGGGCGGCCTCGAAGCCGATCCGCTCGCCCGGCAGCGCCACGCTGGAGAGGGGCGGACGCGCCAGCGGGCAAAGCAGGTCGTCGTCGTCCACGCCCAGGAGCGCCACGTCATCCGGCACGCGAAGGCCCGCGCGGTGGCAGACCTCCGCAAGTTGAACGCCCTGAATGTCGTGGCTGCTGAGTACCCCCACCGGTCTGGGCAGACCGACCAGCCAGTGATGGAGGTCGTCGTCCCATCGCCAGAGGCCCGACGGCTCCGGATGCAGCGGGTCTTCCGAGAGATAGCTGCTCACAGGAAATCCAGCCCGCTCGACCTCGCGGAGGAAGCCCGCCTCTCGTCCCTTCGAGAAAGCATGATCGGTGTAACCGAAAAATCCGAAATGACGGAGCCCGCGGTTGAGGAAGTGTTCCGCGGCGAGGCGGCCCGCCTGCTCGTGATCGGCCATCACCCGGGGAATCTTCAGCTCCGGAAGAACCCCCGAGACGTTCACCGTCGGCTTCCTGAGCCGGAGGATCGACTCGGCCAGCTCCCGGGTGAAGATGTGGGCGATCAGGCCGTCGAGGTCCAGGGAGCGGATCGACTCGACGGCATCGGGATCGGGCGCGATCGGCGTGAAGGCCCATCGGGGCCTCGACTCGGCGAACGCGCGGACGCCTCGCACGATCTCGCGGTAATAGGACAGGCTGTAACCGAAGACGAGGCCAATGCGGATGGGGTCGTGGTTCATCCCACCAGCATACGCCCTGACGCAAAATCGGAACAGAATTCCGCAATCGGGGATCGCGACCCCGGAGGGACGGGATCAAAATAGGTCAACCCGAGAGGGCCAAATGGCCCGCCCCGGGCCGGAACCGGTCGCCGACGTCCCGTGCCGACGTGAGGGTCGTGATGAGTCCATCGAAAATCGCTCTGCTCCTGATCGCCCTGTCCTGGATGCCCCGCGGCGCCGCCTCTGCCGCGCCGCTGGTGACGTGGGAGGAGTTGCGGCACCTGCCCGGTGATTGCCCGATCGTCTACGACAACGACTGGCTCCGGGACACCAACGACGACGAATACCTCCTGGCCCGCGCCCACCTCGGCCGGGCCAACCTGAAGGGCTTCATCCTCTCGAAGGACGAGTGGAACCACGGCCGACAGTACCGGGTGGAGGACGGCCGGAAGGACTTCGAACACGACCTCGCGATCGCGCGTCGGGCCGGGTTCCGCAACGTCCCCGCGCTGACCATTGGCGCCGATCGGCTTCTGGAGAGGCCGGCCGGCGGGAAGGTCGAGGAGACGAAGCCCATCCTCTCGGCGGGGACCGACCTGATCGTCCGCGAGGCGAGGGCGGCCACGCCCGGGAAGCCGCTGGTGGTGATCGTCGGCGGTCCGCTCGTCACGGTCGCCAGCGCCTACCTGAGCGACCCGTCGATCGCCGACCGAATGGTCGTGATGATGACCGACATCGACGGCTACAACGGGACGGACCCGTGGGCGAATTACATCGTTTCCACCTGGTGCAAGCTGGTCAACTTCGGGGCACACCCGCTCTGGTGGCCGCAACGTCCCGAGCCTCCGATCATGCCCCCGGACCGCTTCGACAGCCTGCCCGACTCTGAGATCGCCCGCTCCATGAAGGAGGTCGCCCGGCGGTTCTGGGAACGAAGCACCCGCAAGCAGCGGCCCGATCGAGACGACGGCTTCGCCGACGGTGCAGGGACGTTCCTCCTCTACCGGCCCGAGTCGTGGAAGGGCGTCAAGAAGGTGAAGGTCACCGGCGCCTGGTCGCACGAGGACGCCCGCATCGGAGAGTATCACTACCTCGACGCCACCGGCATCGATCCCCGGGTGATGACCGAGGAATTCTTCGGGACGCTGGCAGTCGCCCTCGGAGCCCCCGCCGCGGAACAGCCCGCGAGCGAGACACCCTATCCTGTGAAGGTCAGCGAGAATCACCACTTCCTGATCGACCAGCACGGAAAGCCGTTTTTCTATCTCGGCGATACCGCCTGGGAACTCTTCCACCGGCTCAACCGAGAGGACGCCGAAGCGTACCTGAAAGACCGCGCCTCGAAGCAGTTCACCGTGATTCAGGCGGTTGTCCTCGCCGAGCACGGCGGGCTGAATGTGCCGAATGCCTACGGCCATCTGCCAATCGAGTCCCGCGATCCGACCCGGCCCGTCGAGGCTTACTTTCAGCACGTCGATTTCGTGGTCAATCGGGCCGAGGCGCTGGGGCTGGTCGTCGGGATGCTGCCGACCTGGGGCAGTTGGTGGCACGATGGCCAGGGCATCTTCACGCCCGAGACCGCCGAATCGTTCGGCGAGTACGTCGGCCGGCGCTACCGGGATAAACCGATTCTCTGGATCCTCGGCGGTGACCGGCCGATCGAAAACGATCGCCAGCGGTCGATCATCCGGGCGATGGCCCGCGGACTTCGCAAGGGCGACGGCGGCCGGCACCTGATGACCTTCCACCCGCCGGGCGGTCGGGGGTCGTCGCAGTGGTTCCAGGGCGAGGACTGGCTGGCCTTCAACATGATCCAGTCGGGCCACGGCTACAACCACGCCAACTACGAGAAAATCACCGAGGACTACACCCGCAAGCCGACGAAGCCCTGCATCGACGGCGAGCCGGGCTACGAGGATCATCCCGCCGAGTTCAACGCGAAGAACGGCTATCTCGACGCGTACGACGTTCGCAAATTCGCCTACTGGTCACTCTTCGCCGGGGCCTGCGGACACACCTACGGCTGTCACGATATCTGGCAGTTTCTCGCCCCCGGCCGATCGCCGATCACGGCCGCTCGGACGCCCTGGAAGCAGGCGAAGGATCTCCCAGGCGCCTCGCAGATGCAGCATGCCCGGGCCCTCGTCGAATCCCGTCCGGTCCTGGCCCGAATTCCCGACCCGTCTCTGCTGGCCTCCGATCCCGGCCGGGGCACCGACCACATCCAGGCGACCCGGGCCGACGACGGAAGCTATGCCTTCGTCTATTCCGCCTCGGGGCGCCCCTTCACGGTTCATCTGGAGAAGCTCTCCGGCCGTCGGCTGCGGGCCTCCTGGTACGATCCCCGTGACGGCTCGTCGAAAACCATCGGCACCTTCGCCCGATCGGGGCAAAGGGAATTCCGCCCTCCCTCGCAGGGCAAGAACCACGACTGGGTCCTGGTCCTCGACGACGAGGCGAAGGGATTTCCAGCGCCCGGCCAGGTCGGACATTAAAAGATCAATCGTACATCGTAATGATCGTTTTATTTCTCTTGAGAGATACGAATATGAGAGTTTTTTGCTTTCTGGCTCTCTCAGCCCTGGTGGTCGGCGCATCCATTCGCGGAGAAAATCCGACGAGTCCCGGGACGCTTCGATACCGAACGTCGTGGGTGGGCAACTCCTTCGGCGGGGGACCGAACTGGGTTCAAAACGCGGCCGAGTCGATGCAGGTCCTGGCCGACGGCACTCTCATCGTGGGTAGCTTCTGGGATGAAGGCGGTCGTGAGGTCGGTCTGTACAGGAACGGCGCGATCGTTGGCCAGCTTCCCGACACCCACATGAGGGCTGGGTTCGCGGTCGCGGCGAACGATCGTTTCCTCTTTTATGCTCATACCTGCGGCCTGGAAAACCAGCCCGAAGCCCGGGCCGGCGAGGCCCTGAAGACGAAGCCGATCTGCTATTTCGGCGTGAGCCGATACACCCGGGACGGCAAGCACGCGCCGTTTCCGGGCGGCAAGACGCGGTTCAGGAACATGCTCAGCTTCCGCGAGGCACCTGACAATCATTCCCTCATCCCGAGGGGTGTGGCGGCCAGCGACAGGCAGTTGTTCGTCGCGGATACGGCCTTCGACACGATCCGGGTCATCGATATTGAGACGATGAAGATTCTCCGCGAGTTCCGCGTGCCCCGACCGGATCGACTCGCGGTCGACGCTCGGGGCGACCTCTGGGTGATCTGCGAGGGAGGAAAGTGCGTGGCCTCGTATTCGGCGGACGGCAAGCTCCGGCTGAAAGCCTTGCCGTTACCGGTGGGGGCGGAGGCCAGTGGGCTCGGGTTCGACCACGAGGGTCGGCTGCTCGTCTGCGATCGGGGGCCTCGGCAGCAGATCCACGTGTTTGATCTCGGCCAGAGCCCGCCCCGGTTCGTGGAGTCGCTCGGCGAGGAGGGCGGAATGTTCGCCGGGTCCGAGCCCGGCAAGGCCGGTCCCTGGCGGTTCGCCGGCCCGTCGGGAGCCGGCTCCGACGCCGCGGGAAACCTCTACGTGAGCTGCAACGTCCCCCGCGGCGGGACCGTCCTCCGCGCCTTCTCGCCCCGTCGAGAACTGCGCTGGGAGTTGCTCGGGCTGGAATTCGTTGATGTTGCCGACGCCGACCCGGCCTCCGATGGCCGCGATGTCTTCACCGCCGACGATCGCTATCGATTTGATCCCGAGGCCCCGTCCGGGAAGGATTGGCGATGGGAGGCCCACACGCTCGACCCGCACCGCTATCCCCACGACCTGAGATTGCGGTTTCCGGGGCTCCAGTGCGGAACCTCGGTGCGGACGCTCGGCGGTCGGCGATTTCTCTGCCAGCGCGGGATGTGGCAGGGGATTCTCGGGATCTACCGGATCGAGGACGACCTCGCCGTGCCCTCGGTCGTGCTCAGCAGTGGTCCGATCAAAACCGACGACGGCTGGTCGCCTCCCGGCCAGCCCGGGGCGGGTCGATGGCTCTGGCGCGACGCCGACGGCGACGGCCAGATGGAAGGCGGCGAGTACGTCGCGACGACCGGACCGAGCGGCGAGTACTGGGCGAGCAACGTCGACTCGGCCGGCGACATCTGGCAGGCGGGCCGCGATTCGGGCATCTGGCGGTGGCGTTTCCGGGGCCTCGACGCCCACAAGAATCCCCAGTACGATTCCAAATCCGAGCACGTCCCGATGCCGGCACCCTTCACGGACCTGCTGCGTACGGAGTATGTCCCGCAATCCGACACCATGTACCTGAGCGGCCAGACGAAGGATCGCCCGATCTCGGGCGGCGAGTGGGGCACAGCGGGAACGGTGATCGTCCGGTATGACGACTGGAGCAAAACGACGAGGCTCCGCTATCGGATCGACCTACCCTACGTCGGCGAGAGGCAGTTCATCGTCTCGATCGCCTATGCCGGGGAGCTGGCGTTTGCCGTCGATTGCAAGAGTGCCGAGGTCTTCGTCTATAATCTCCGCGACGGATCGACAGTGGGATCGATGAAGCCCGGCCCCGAGGTCCACCGAGAGAGTGGCTGGGTCGATTTCCGCGACGGTATCCGCGTCCTGAGGCGGAAGAATGGGTCTTACCTTGTCTTTGTCGAGGAAGACTACAAGGGCAAGTCGCTCGTATACCATCTCGACGACCCACTCGGAACGGTGAAGTAAACGCGGTCGGGCGATGATTTGGTGAGGAGCGGCCATCGGCCTTGCGCACCGAGGTTTTCTCGTCGATCGAACCGTCGATGATGCGCTGACATCACCAGGCGGAGGAAAATCGGGCCCGAGGCGGGGCGGCCCCTCGACCCGGCCGGGCGCGGCTGACCAGAATCGGGGCCAGTGCGGGTCGGCCTGCACCCGATGTCGGGGCGTTCGTCAGACCGATCGATCGAGGCCGACCACAAAACCGAGTGCCGGAGAAGATCGCGATGCCCCTGATGATCCAAAGGATGGCTGCGCTCGCATGGCTCTTGATGATTCCGACGGCGTACGGAGCCGGGACGATTGTGGAGGTGAGCTACCCGCCCTCCGACCGGCCGGGCGAGCTGGTCTACGGCGTGACCTATCGGGCCTGGATTCCTGAGGGCGGCGCCCGGCTCCGGGGCGTGATCGTCCATCAGCACGGCTGCGGCGCCGGCGCCTGCAAGGGGGGCGAAACGGCCGCCGACGACCTGCACTGGCAGGCTCTCGCCCGAAAGTGGAATTGTGCCCTGCTCGGGCCGTCCTACAAGCAGCCCGAAGGCCAGGACTGCCGCGCCTGGTGCGACCCGCGCCGAGGCTCGCGCGCTCGATTTTTGCAGGCCCTCGACGACCTGGCGAGCCGGTCGGGGCATCCCGAGCTGGCGACTGTCCCCTGGTGCCTCTGGGGCCACTCCGGCGGCGCCTTCTGGACCAGCCTGATGATGACGTCCGACCCCGACCGGATCGTCGCCGCCTGGCTCCGATCGGGGACGGCCTTCGCCACCTGGGAGAAGGGAGAAATCCCGAGGCCCGAGATCCCCGAGGCCACGTACCGCATCCCGACGATGTGCAACCCCGGCGCGAAGGAGCGAGACGACAGCCGATTCCAGGGTGCCTGGAACGGAACGATGAGCATGTTTCGGTCGTACCGGGCCAGGGGGGCGCCGATCGGATTCGCGCCCGACCCTCGGACGAAGCACGAGTGCGGCGACTCGCGCTATCTGGCGATCCCGTTCCTCGACGCCTGTCTGGCCGCGCGCCTGCCGAACGAGGGGACCGGTGGCGCGAAGCTCAGGGCGGTCGATCTTTCTCGGGGCTGGCTGGCGCCGGTCCTCGGTGCGGAGGCCGGGCCCGCGTCCTCGTACCGGGGCGACCTGGCCGAGTCGGTCTGGCTGCCCGACGATCGGGTCGCCCGGACCTGGATGGAGTATGTCCGAACCGGTACCGCCGCCGACGCCACACCGCCCCCGGCGCCCTGGGGAGTCAAGGTCGTCAGGAAGGCCGAAGGCGGAATCGAGATCACCTGGGACGCCAGGGCCGACATGGAAAGTGGATTGCGTCAGTTTCTGATCCGACGCGATGGCAAGGAGATCGGCCGGGTGCCCGAGCATCCCGCCGGCCGGTTTGGTCGGCCGCTCTTCCAGGCGATGTCGTACCACGACACCCCCGAGAGCCCGCTCCCGGCGATGCGGTACATCGACACAACCGAGACGACGGGCCCGACGCCCGACTACCGGGTGATCGCCGTCAACGGAGTCGGAATGGAGTCGGAACCCTCCCCGGCGACGCATCTTCCCTGATGCCCGAGGCTGGGGATCGTCTCAAACCCGAACGGGAAGGGCCCGACTTTCGCCCTTCCCGTTCGCTAGCCCGGATTCCCACGGGAGCAGACTCGGCTAACAAATCGGCTTGCTCACGAGAAGGAATCTCCTGGAATTCCGGTATCTCCGCGATCGCCATCGTGATTCGTAGGGAGGAAAGACGGGCGCCTCTCCCAGAATAGCCGTCGGACCTCGCGATCCCTGCGCCTTCGTCCTCGTGCGCCGGAATCTCCCCGGAATTCATGGGGTTTCCGCCATCGGTTATCGCGTCTATATTTGTCTCTGGGTTGGAGTAACATCCTGGAGCGATCGGACGTCCTTCCAAAGATCGATTAACATTGGCCCACCGGTTCGTCGAACCCTCCAGCACCACCCATCGACAATACGAGGCCCTCCGCGCCTTCTTCGTACCGACCCCGCGCGAGGGCCGCCTGCCCGGCCGGCATCGACGCATTAATGATAAGATCATAGCCTTGCGCAAGCAGAAGTTGTTGTTGAGATCGTCGCGGCAGCTTTCATCATCGTCGCGGACGATGTGCTGCCGCTCCTTGCCGCGCGAGTTCACGTGATCGACCGCGCCGAGGTCCTGGAGCCGGAGTCGTGGCGAGATGCCCCCATTGGGCCGGCCCGAAGGGCGACGATCGAGGAAAAGCCGCAAACCCGGTCTTCTCCTCACCCGCGAGATGGCGGCGATCGCCTTCGGCGACGGCCAACGGCGAACCAGGTCATTTGTTCGGAACAGGTAAGCTGACCTGGACCCGCTCGCACCACGTTAGTGGCCCATCGCCTGGATCGGGCCTTCCAGGCGATCAAAGCTCCGTTCCCAGTCGAGTCGCTCGGCCAGAGCACCCGCCATTGTCTTCACGTCTCTGCCGTCCCTGGACTCGACGACGAGGCTGAGATAAGGGAACGCCTTTGGCTGAGGCCACTCGACCAGGAGGGTATTCCAGCCGGCGCGGAGGGAAGCGGACCAGGGGACGTTGACTGGGGCAGGGTCATCCGGTTTGACAGGCGCCGGCGCGCCGGTCCCGAGCGATCTGCCGTTCAGCCAGAGACGTGGCGTTACGTCCGCGCCGACCCGAAGGATCACATCCTGGTCCCGGATGGAGTAGATTCTCGTCGCGACCCAGGTCTCTCGCATCCCGTACCGCGACAGAAAGCCGTTCGGGTCGGTCGCCCCTGTGAGCCAGTGCGGCGCGGCCGGGTCTGGCGGGGCCCCGGGACCGGCCGGCGTCTCGAAGCGGGTGAGGATGGACTTTACGGATACCGGTTCCTCCTCCGCCGCGACCGGGACGTACCACCAGCCGGGTTGAAACCATGTCGGCGCCTCCGAGTTGGAGTGGCCGACGGCCT
The DNA here is from genome assembly GCA_027451455.1 of Planctomycetales bacterium. Taxonomy (GTDB): domain Bacteria; phylum Planctomycetota; class Planctomycetia; order Isosphaerales; family Isosphaeraceae; genus JAKAUH01. The sequence goes on from DAIDJI010000039.1 coordinate 9,468, forward strand.
CGAAGTCGGAGGCGGCCCGGTCCCAGTCGCCGAGCCGCGAAAGCACGGCGGCTCGTAGCGTGAGGTCGCTCACGGATCCGGGATGAAGTGCGATCCGCCTGTCGAGCCACGTCAGCAGCCGGGGGGAACACTCGCGGCGGAATGCGGCGGTCGCGTCCCAGACCTTGAGGTTGCCGAACTGATCGCCCACGGCCAGCCGAGTTCCGTCCGGGCTCCAGTCGACCGACATCAGTGGGTTGCCGGTGCCTTGCAGGATGAAAGCCTCGGTACCGTCGCTCGCGTCCCAGATCCGCGCGGTGCCATCACGACTGGCCGAGGCGAGGCGACCTCCGTCGGGACTCCAGCAGACTCCGTGAATCGATGCGGTGTGGCCGTGCAAGATCATGGTCTCGGTGCCGTCATCGACGTCCCAGACGCGGATGGTACGATCCGAGCTCGACGAGGCGAGCCGCCTTCCGTCGGGGCTCCAACGGACCCCAGTCACCACGTGTGCGTGGCCGAGCAGTGTTTTGATCTCCTTGCCGGTGCTGGCGTCCCAGATCCGGATCACTGCGCATCGGTCCGACGAGGCGATCCGGCTCCCGTCCGGGCTCCAGGCCACTGACCAGATCCACTCCGTGTGCCCGCGCAGGACGTGCAGGAGCGCGCCGCTATGGGCATCCCAGATGCGTAGGGTCTGATCCTGGCTTGCGGTGGCGAGCCGGCTCCCATCCGGGCTCCAGCAGATGCCCATAACCCCACCTGTATGGCCCCGGAGTTGGAGCAGGGCCTTGCCGGTGGCTCGGTCCCAGATGATGGACCCGGCGGTGGCGAGCCGGGACCCGTCCGGACTCCAGGCGAGCGCCTGTCCCGCACCAGGCCGACCCATGAGGAGCGCCGGGGCGTCGGCAACGGTGTGGCCCCAGAGGCGCACGTTCCCTGCGTCCCCGCCCGACGCCAGTTGGAGCCCGTCCGGGCTCCAGGCCACGGCAAAGGAGGAGCCGGAATGGGCCGGCCAGGTGATCGCGTCGCCGGCATGATCGGCGTCCCAGATTCGGACCGTAAGATCGGTGCTCGCCGATGCCAACTGCTTCCCATCCGGGCTCCAGCAGACGCTACGGACGTCGTGAGTGTGACCGTACAGGCACCGGGTCTGCTTGCCGTCGGTCGTGTCCCAGACGCGGATCGTTCCGTCGTGGGCGGCCGCGGCCAAGAATCGACCCCGAGGCCGCCAGGCGACCGAACTGACGAACGCCTTGCCACTGCTCAGGGTCCTGACCACCTTGCCGTCGGATGCATCCCAGACCCAGATGTGTCCGTCGTCGTCGCCGCAGGCGATCTGTGAACCGTCGGGGCCCCATGCCGGCAATCCCATGTAGTTGCTGTCGCCCTTGAGGTCGCGGAGATGCCGGCCGTTCCCCGCATCCCAGACCTTGATTGTCCTGTCGAAGTGGGCCGAGGCCAGACGTAACCCGTCAGGGCTCCAGGCGACGGCGGTGGCCCATCCGCCCGGACTCTTCAGGACGAGCGGCTCCCCCTCGGCCTTCAGGTTCCAGACCCGTACCGTGCCGTCGGCGCTCGAGGACGCGATCCGAGTCATGTCGGGGCTCCAGCGCACGCCATGAACGACCCCTGTGTGGCCTTTCAGGACCCGTTCCTCGCTGCCAGGGCCCGCATTCCAGATACGGACCGATGCGTCGGCGTGCCCGGAGACCAGGCGCGTGCTGTCGGGGGACCAGTCCACGGCCTCGACGCTCCCGGCCTGGGGGCGCCACACGGCGATCTCCCGTCCGCTGGCCGCGTCCCAGATCCGCAAGGTATGGTCCTCGCTCCCCGAGGCCAGCCGGGTCCCGTCGGGACTCCACGCAACGGCATGGATCATGCCGTGGTGGCCGCGGAGGGTGAGTCGATCCTGGCAGCTCAAAGCATCCAGGTAATACCACTCCCAGCTCCGCAGATCCGGGGACGACGTGTCGATTCGCCAGCGGTCGATCAACTGGGTCACGCGCGCCAGGCCGCTGGGTAAGGCCGTCGCCTGGATCGCGAGGTTCATCTGGGCAAAATAGAGGCCGCGACGATTCTCTTCCGCCCGCCGCTGGGCCAACGCCTTGGCGTCCTCGGCCTCCTTCCGGGCGTCCTGCGATCTCCTTGTGGCGAGGAATTCGCTTCGGGCCAGGCTTCGGAAGTACGCCGCGGCCACGATGGAGCCCACGGACGTCGCGATCAGCACCGCCATCAGCACAGCGCCCAGGGCGGCAATCCACGGATTGCGCCGCGCCAACCGCCAGTAACGTTCCGTCGTGGAGACCCTGCGCGCCAGGATCGGTTCCCCGCGCAGGTGACGCCGGATGTCCGATGCCAGGGCGCCTGCCGACGCGTAACGACGCGCCTTCGCTTTCTCCAGCGCCTTGGCCACGATGACCTCGACATCGCCGCGGTAGACTCGGTTGGTCGTGCCGAGCCGCGAGGGTTCGTCCTCTCCGATGACCCGCGCCACCTCATGCATCGGGATATGATCGATCGAGTACGGCAGCCGGTGGGCCAGCAGCTCGAAGAGGATGACGCCGAGCGTGTACACGTCCGAGCGACCGTCGAGCCCGCTGGGGTGGGAGGAGAGCTGTTCCGGGCTCATGTAGTTCAAGGTGCCCAGCAACAGTCCGGTGCGGGTCTGGCTCGAGGTCGTCAGGAAGTCGGTCGCGGTGACGTGGGCGACGCCGAAGTCGAGGATCCTGGGCTGGCCGGAATCCTCGACCAGGATGTTGCCGGGCTTGAGGTCGCGATGGACGATCCCCCTGTCGTGGGCATGTTGCACCGCGTCGCAGACCCGCGCGACCAGTTCGAGGCAGGCGTGCGCATCGAGGCTGGCGGCATACTCGTCCAGGGGCCTCCCGCGGATGAACTCCATGGCGAAGAACGGCCGGCCGTTCGAATTTACCCCCGCTTCATAGACCTGGGCGATGCCCGGATGCTGGAGCCGGGCCAGGATCTGGGCCTCATGCCTGAAGCGTCTGACGAGATCCAGCGACACGAGCTCGGAGCGGATCACTTTTAGCGCGACGATGCGGCGCGGGTTGTCCTGCTCGGCCTCGTAGACGGTGCCCATGCCCCCTTCGCCGTGCCGGCGCAGGACGCGGTAACGGCCGATGTGCGACGGCAGGATGGTCTCGTGTCCGTCGGGCTCGAAGGGACCGTCGGTTGTCGGGAACTCGGGCCCGCGGACCAGCGGGCTTTCCAGGAAGCTGGCATCGTCGTGCTCGGTCCCGAAGCCCGAGTCGTAGGCCAGCAGATCCTCGACCTCGGTGCGGAGCAGGGGCTCGCCGCCGCAATGGGCGTCCAGGAAGGCGGTTCGTTCCTCCCGCGGCAGCTCGGCCGCCCGTGCGAACAGGGTCCTCACACGCAGCCTGTCCTGAACATCCATATGTTTATCGGCAAACTTATAATGTTGCTTCGATACCGCCGCCTATTGCGGCGGCCCTTCGCCCAGCCGCCGCGCCAGCCAGGCGCGCGCGTACCGCCAATCGCGCTTCAGGGTGCTGACCGACACGCCGATCACCTTGGCCGTTTCCTCGACGGTCAACCCTACAAAATAGCGGAGGTCGACGATCTCGGCGAGTCGCTCGTCTTCCGCGCGAAGCTCCTGGATCGCTTCATCGAGGACGATCATATCGCCGCTGGGCGGCTCGATCCAGGCCAGGCCCTCGGCCAGCTCGATCCGCCTGGACTGCCCTCCGTGTTTGCGACTCGCCTTCTGGCGAGCCTGCTCAATGAGGATCTCGCGCATCGCCTTCGCGGCGGCGCCGAAGAAATGCCGCCGACCTTCCCAGCCGGGATCCTGATCCCGAACCAGCCGGAGATACGCCTCGTGGACCAGCGCCGTTGGCTGGAGCGTCTGGCCCGGGCTCAGTCGAGTCGTCATCACTTTGGCCAATCGGCGTAACTCTGTGTACAGGACCGGCAAAATTTCTGCCGCCGGTTGGTTCGCTTGCCGTGAATTCGGTTCGCCTGGCTGAGTCATGAGAAAAAAACGCAGAAGGTTGACCCTTCAGCGGCGCCGTTTTCAGATTGTTGTATAGGTGCGAGAAAACCTGGCGGATGAGAGTCGAGAGCGGACGATCACCTCACATGAGACTCTCGGCGGAGCAATGCACCTGGCTTTGAGGATATCGCCGCAGCGTCTGCTTTACTACCTGGGATGGAATTATCGTCTCCGCACGCTAGTGAACGGTGTGCGGCCATTGCGCTCGTGCTCGCACCTTTAAGCTCCCTGTGGTCGGAGTGGCATCCATGACCCTGCACTCCCGGTTTCGCGACCGGTTCGCCTCCCGTACGCGCAACGCTGATGACGAGGCGCCGACCTGGCAGCAACGGGTCGCGAAGCCAGGGAAACGACGGCCTCGCTCGAAACGGCGGCCGGTTCCGAGACCCGCGACAAGTTCCCATTTGTAGAACCTCTTCGCTGAAGACTCAGGGCGGGCCATGTCGTGCGGCCGGTGAAGCCGTTCGAATTTCGACACTGACGAAGACCCCGTTCTCTTGGTTCCCCGACCCCGGCCGCCTCTCTGGCCGGTCGAGGATCTCGGGAACTCGGGGAACGTCTTGACCTCACGCGCCGGGCGTCAATGCGGCCGGTTGCGTTTGCCACCTCGTTCATCGACATGCGGTTGAAGGGTACCGGGACCCTGAGCGCCGAGAATCGCGGCGCCCCGGATCGCTCATCAGGGATCAGGCTAACGGCAAACCATGCCGCCAAGGAGTTGCATCATATGTCCGGCAAGCGGAAGTGGTCACTGACGTCGAAGCGGGCGAAATCCTCGGCGGTTCGGTCCCGAAATACGGCGGAACGCGAACGGCGGAGGGCGACGATCCTGGGATTCCAGGAGCTCGAGAGTCGAACGCTCCTGAGCATCACCACGAGCCTCAGTTCCGGCGTCCTCGACGTCAATCTCTCCGCGGCCGGCGACCAGGCCCTGATCGCGCCCTCGGGCTCGACCATCGATATCAGCGGCACCAACTTTTCCCTCCAGGCCTTTACCGGTGTGACGACGCTGGTGGTCCAGGGTGCCAACACGGCGAGCCAGGACGTGCCGAACCAGGGCGTCACGTTCGGGGGGAGCGGCGGCACGATCGCGCTCGACGCCGCGGCGGGGACCGCCGCGCTGGATGTCTCCGGCGTGACCTCGGTGAGCTTCACCGACGTGACCATCGCCGCGTCCTCCGGCGATGTGAACGTTACGGCCTCCGAGACGACCTCGGCGGCCGCCATGCAGGCGACCAGCAAGCCGAATGTCAGCGTGAGCGTCACCGGCGCCACCATCAAGGCGGACAATGTCCAGCTCCTGGCCAGTGCGTCGTCGAGCTTCACCAACAGCGCCCCCGTCGGCGGCGCCCTCAACGCCCTGGGCGTGGCCGCGGAGGTCGCCGATCTCGAGCCGAGCGCCTCGGTGATGGTCCAGGGGCCGAGCACGACGATCGCTGTCAACGGGACGGGCGGGAATGTCACGATCGCGGCCAACGCGGGCGTCACGATCACGTCCAGCTCCACGGTCGGGACCACCTTCGCGGGGAGCGCGGTCAACCCGGTTGACGCGGCGATCGCTGTATCGATCGTCGACTCCTCGGCGGCCGCCCAGGTCGCCGGCGGATCGACGGTGAAGGCCGGAACCGGCTCGGGGACGGTGAGCATCACGTCCTCCAACACGACCACCGTGACCACCGAGGTCGACGGCGCGGGTGCCGTCGGCGGTGCGACCGGGGCGGTGACGCTGGATAACAGCAATAGTCAGGCGTCGGTATCGGGCGGGTCCACCGTCACCGGCAACGCGGTCAATGTCACGGCGAGCACCGTCAACACGGCCACGACGACCGCGAAGTCGATGGCCACGGGCGCCGGTCCCAATAGCGCCGTGCAAAACCTCCTCGCGGGCAAGGTCGACCCGGGCTATCTCGCGTCGGCGACCCCGCCCGCGCCCGATCCCGGCAAGAAGACGTCCCCGGCCGAGACCGCCTTTTCGGCCGGGCTGCCGCTGGGCATCGCGGCCGCCGTGGCCGTGACCAAGTTCACCCCGACGACCCAGGCGTTCGTCGATTCCTCAACGATCACGGCCGGCAGCACGATCGATATCGGCGCGTCGTCCGACAACAACGCGATCACGACGGCCGACGGCAAGGCGACCACCAGCAACTCCAACCTCAGCGTGGGAGTGGGCGTCGCAACTAGCGACGCCATCGCCAGCAACTCTGCGATGGTCGAGAGCACGACCGGCACGACCACCCTGACGGCGCCGACGATCGCGGTGGGGGCGACGTCGCCCGCCGCATCTTCCACCGGCGCGGAAAGAAAATCGTGCTGCGCAAAAATATCGCCGACGTGGATGTTGCCATGGTAAGGAGTGTCTCCCGGGGTCGCCGTCGAAGTCCCGATACTGACCAGGTCCGCAATCTGTGTCTTGTGCGAATTCCCTACCACCCACTCGACGCCCGGAAGCTGCGCCAGTTCTTCGGGGGCG
>DAIDJI010000040.1 GCA_027451455.1 Planctomycetales bacterium
TCACCGGCATTCCTTACACCCTGCCGCGGGCCGGCGGGCCGATGCCCGAGATGTTGCGCCGACCGACCGCCGGGTCGACCGCCGAACCATCGCCCGCGACGGCCGCCGTCCCCCCCGGGACCGGTGCCCCGACGAAGCCGGGAGCCAGCCCTTCCCTGAACGGACTTGAGCCGGTCGGCGAGCCGCCTGCCGCCTCGTCGATGGCCGCGACGCCTCCCCGAGCCATGGCCGACGCCGCGGTCAGCCCATCGTCGGGAACCGTTGCTCCGAAGTCCGTCGAGAAACCAGGGCACGGGCCCAGACGCGGCGATCCGCTCCTCGGTCCCAATCCCGACCTCATGCCCGAGCTACCCCCGCTACCGAATGAGCCGGCTCCGGCACCCGCCGCAAGGGCGGTCGCTCCGGCCAGTCCCGCCCCAAAGCCGAGCGCTGAGCCCGCTGAACTCCCGCCACCAGGTGAGATGCCCCCGGACGAGTCGGCCGCGAAACCCAGTGGTGGACCCGCCGAACTCCCGCCCCTGGGTCCGGTCGATCCGCCGCCGCCCGGAGGCGACCTGCCGGCTCTGCCGGCCGATCCCGGTGCGCCGGCTGGCCCGTCCGCCGACAACCGGGCACCTCTTAACCGGTCGTCGGCCGTCTTGCTGGCCGACCTACCACCCCTCCAGCCGGTGGTACGACTCCAGTCCGCCAGCTCCAGCGACTCGGCGCCCCGGGGCGCAGCGACGGCGGCCTCCCCGAGCCGGAAAGCCGCCTCTGCACGCGACCCCCAGCTCGTCCAGACCTCCCTCAATCGGACCGCCGACAAACCCAGGGCCATCCCTCCCACCTATCGCCAGGCCGGCATGGTCGCCGCCAAGGTTGGCGACGAGACCATCACCATCCATGACCTGGTCGCCGTCGTCCGGGAGAACTGCCAGCGCCGACATATCCCCTACGATCGTCTTCCTCGCGAGCAGAAGGAAATGTTCTGCCGCCGCCTCATGGACGACCTGATCGAACAGAGCCTCCTCATCCAGGAGGCCAAGCACACGATTAAAGAAGCCAAGATGTACGACAAGTTCGTCGCGGAATCCGAGCACTTCTGGCGAGACGACCAGCTTCCGAAGCTGGAAGTCGAGTTCTCCGCCGACAATGAGTCGCAGCTCCGCGATAAGCTCAAGGAACACGGCCGATCCCTGGAAACCATCAGCCGGATGACCCGCCGCGAGTGGATGTCCGAGGCTTTCCTTCGTGCCAAGCTGAAGGACCGGGTCAAGGTCGAGCTTCCCGATTTGCTCCGCTATTACAACGAGCATCTGCAAGACCGCGAGTTTGACCGTCCCGCCCAGATTACCTGGCGAGAGATCGTGGTCGAGACCAGCCCTCAGACGACCCGCGAACAGGCTCGTCGGAAGATCGAGGCGATCCAGCAGATGCTCCTTCGCGGCGTCGATTTTGCCACGGTCGCGCGGGCCAGGAGCGAGGGCCCCTCGCAGTCGCGCGAGCAGGGTGGGCTGATGCAAACCTCGCCCGGCTCGTACGGCGTTCCCGCCGTCAACGCGGCCCTCAACTCACTCCCGCTCGGCAAGATCAGCGAGATCATCGAGGGACCGTCGAGCTTCCACATCGTCAAGGTCGAGGCCCGGCGCACCGCTGGTCCCGCACCCTTCGCGGAACTCCAGGACCAGATCCGGAGCGCCCTGTTCGAACGAAAGTTCCAGGCGGAGCGCATCGCTTATCTCAAGAAACTTCGCGATGAGACCTACGTGTCCTCCTTCTTCGGGAGCGACGATCCGCAGGCGCATCGCGTGAACTGACAGTCTTTTGAGTATTCGACTCGTGGTCTTTCGACGGGTCTGACAAAATGCGGTGAGACCTCTTGACTTCGATTCGAATCCGAGTATCTTGAAATTGTCTGGGGGAGACATACCAAACAGCACATGCATACTCCCACAGGCCGAGGCATTGGCTTCGTTTATATTTGGCCTCTTCTCTGTTCCGGCCCCGTCGGTTTGTAGCAATACGAACCGGCGGGGTTTTTGAGTTCTCCATCCGTGAGCGAATCACGCTGGCAGGGTGACGGGCCGGATTTCACCATCGAGTGCGCCGGACATCGGTGGACGCTCAGAGTCCAGTCTGCTGACCCCGGGCTGGTCTGTCAGGAGGGGCCATCGGTCGGTCACTTCCTGACGCTTCAGGGCCTCACGACGGCGGATCACCGGGGCGAACTGGATTGGCCGTTTGGCGAGGCGACCTCGCTGCTGGGCTGCGAGCGGGTTCGTCATCGGGTCCAGGCGACGTATGTTTTGCAGGATTGGCCCGAATTATATATACGCGCTTCATGGGCCCCGACCCCTGACGACCATGGATTCGACCTGGAGATCCAGGTCTCGAATTTGTCTCGTGGAGTCCAGCGGGGACTCGAAATGACGGTAGGGAGCTTCTGGATCGAGCGAGCTCATCCCTGGCTGCCATCCTCGACGACGGAAACGCCATTCGCTCCGATCTTGCAACCGTTATCGGCCCGGTCTTACCCGCCGCATCTTTGCCCCGATCCACTGGGCTTGCCCGGTCGCTATTATGCGGAGATGGTACGCCCAGGAGACTGCGTTCGGAGGCAGCTTGACGCCCCGGTTGGCTCGCCATCGGCGCCTCGGGGAACATCGATCCGGCATGTCTTTTTCGGTTGCGACCTGGAGAAGGGCGTGGTGCTCCGCGGTCGGATTCGAGGCCGCTGGATCGATTCGCCGATCGGTCCGCCTGACGACGAACTCCGGCGCTCCTACGAGAGTTTCCTGAGCGAGCCGCCTCCGCTCGGGCCTTGAATCAGCCCCAGGTCCATCTCCATTCGACCGGGCCCGAGGGAAGGTTGACGGACCATCGGACCCTTCCGGTCCGCTCGTCAAACATGGGCTCCGACATCGGCGCGGACGACTGCCAGGGGCCGAGTTCCTTGAGGTCGGGGCAGGTCAAGTTGACCTCCAGGTCGACGGGGTGTTTCAGCTCGGCCTTCAGTTCCAGGTGGTGAACCCTTCCTCCGATGGGTCGCTGGAGGAGGTACGAGACACGTCCGCAAGGAAACGCCTGCTTCATTCCGGTCTGTGGCCAGGGGCCCGGCAGAACGGGGCGTAGTGAGAGTCTACGCGTGGGAGCGTCGTAGTCCAACCCTGCGAGATCGAGCATCGTTTCCACGAGCATCGCGTGCAGCCGCCAGGCCGATCCGCCTGATCCGACCATTCGCCCGCTCGCATCGGCTCCCTTGGGCGACGATCGGAGGACCAGGCCGAGATGAGAGAGCCGGCCGAGGATCGCCTCGAACATCCCAATGGCGCGGGTCCAGTGCCGCCCCTGACCGGTCTCGCGGCCCAGCTCGATCAAGAATCGAATCATCCAGAGGGTTGCGATGCTGGAGACCTCGAACGAATCGCTCGACGTCCCGACCTGGTCGGGCTCGTAATCCGCCCGGGCGAGTACCTGAGAATCCCCCTTGAGCGCAGCGTTGCATCTCAGAATCGACTCGGCGAGCCGGACCAATCTGGGATCGGAGGCGGGTAGTAGCCCAAACGGAACCGCGAGCCCCAGCATGAAGATCTCGAGCCGCTCGGATCGGTCGATGAGATTGGCGGGGTCGTCGGTCCAGAGTCCGCGCAGTTGGGAGACACGACGCGCCTGGTAAAACCGTCCCGATTCGGGATCGTCGCCGCGGGGGTCGCCGGGCCGAACCGTCGCCATTTCCTGGAGGATGCCCTGCTCCCAGATCCGGTCGGCGCACTCGGTCCATCGCCGGGCGGATTCTTCCATTCCCATTTCGGTTGCGAGCCTTGCCGCCGCCCGAAGGCCGGCCACCGCCGTCACATTCGAATAGAGGAAGGCCCCGAAGATCTGGTCGCCGACTCCGGCTGAACTCAAGAGGTTCAGGTCGTCGAGCATCCGGAGCCCAGGATGGCCACTGGGGGCGCCACAGCAGACGTTCGCGGCCTGCTCCACCATCGACCAGACGGAGGCCACCAGTTCGCGGTCGCCGGTTCGTCGGTAGTGCCGCTCGAGCCCCCAGGGGATCATCGCGGACTGGTCGACGGCGGGGGTCTCCCATTCCGGGACACCGTCGATCGCATATTTCTGGAACCAGTAGAGAAACGGGCGATGGCGATGCCGGACCCGGTTGAGCCAGAGATAGACGGCGCGGTCCAGATCGGGATGACCGAGCCTGGCGAAGGCCCCGCCGACCCAGATGGCTTCGCGGGGCCAGCAATAAGCGCTCAATCCTCGGTCGAAACCCGAGGCGATGGCACCCCAGTCGGCGTCGGCGTGCAGGGCCATCGCCAGTGCGGAACGGCGGAGGCTCACCGCGAACGAGGGCCTGGGGAAGTCGAAATCGGGGATCGGCTCGATGAAGTCGTCCCACTGGCGGGCCGATTCCTGCTCGACCTCATCGAGGTCGGCCGATCGGAACCAGTTCAGCGCGGGGCGGAGCCAGTGCTCGAACGTCCCCCGATCGCCGCTCCAACCGGTGAATGCCCCGCTGACGAGGAGGTTGACCGTCACGGTCTGTCCGGCTGGCAGTTCGAGCGACTGAAACAGAACAGCCTCGTTGGGCCCGGTCGGTTCGCACTCGACCCGGCCTCGACCGTCCAGCGCGAGGGCAAACTCAACCGTGGCATCGCGAGCGAGCTTCCGGTTGGAATGGCCGTGTCCCCGGTTGATCGCCAGCAAGACCTCGTCGATCTCGTGCCAGCTCAGTCCAAGGTCGCCAACACCGCCGTTGACCTCGGCCAGAACATAGACGCCGAACGTCGCGAATCGCGGCTCGTTCCCCTCGTTGGTGATGAAGAACCGCTTGAGGTATTGACCCGGCGAACGCTCCTGCCCGGCGTTGAGCGGCAGACAGCCTCCCATCGCCACGAAATCCGCCTGGAGAACCTGAATCGGCCCGTGCCGCCATCGGAGCTTTGTTGTCAGAAGATTGGTCGCACCCTGATACTGCTGAAACGCCTCCCAGGCCGAACGTTCCGTGAACCAGTCGAGCCGTTCACCGATCGCCAGGCCGCCAATGATCGCCCGGAAATGCGAACGGCTCTGCGGATTGTCCCCCTCCCGCGGCCGGACGTTCGAGTGCAGTCCAACAGTGGGAAAGTAGATATCGTAGGTAGAGCCTCGGCCATCAACCCGGGCGGTCATGTGCCGGTTCCCGACCAGCCCCTCGGCCTCGGGCATCGCGAACGGAGAACCCTCGTTTCGGTCCGGCAGATTCGATCGGACAATCGTGTCCTGGTAGGCGCTCTCGCCGCGCTCCGCTTCCTCGCGTTCGACAATCGCTCGATAATGGAGGCGGGTGCCGACTGCCTGCGGAGGAACCGGGGCATACCAGAAGCTGTTGCCGGCCTTGTTCTCAATCCAGTAGGCCGGCAAGAGGCCGAGCGCATGATCGTCGGCCGAGACCTCAAGCCACGCCCGTTGAGAGTCCTGGATCGGATGTGATCCGATGACGACCGTCGACCACATCCCGGCCCGGACCGGGCCGCCGTTGCGGCCCTTGGCGGGCGTCTCGATCCAGGCTGCCAGCATCACACGACGGTCCCGCTCGATTTCGGGGGGGTCGCGAAGAGACACGACCGACACCCCGCCCAATCGCCCCGGAGACTCCAGTCACCCCGGGCCAGCCGTCCGATTCTGGTGTTTCCTGGATTCGGCGCCAAGGGGGGCGAGCGCCGGGGCCGCCTCCGAGTCCAGGTTTCGAGATCGTTCGGTCCGCATTTTCGTCCCGCTCACGTTCATCGAGCCGAAGGCGAGGCGGTTCCCAAAGCACCGACCGCCGGCTGATACCGCGGGTACGACTTGAACCGGAAGCCAGGGATGGGTGAGTCTGGGGATTGACCTCGACTCGTTCACCGTTTCTGCCCGTGGCCCAGGAATCTCACGACGGAAACCGAGAAACGACCCGGTACAACCGAAACCAGGGGTCGCCCTCGGCCTGGCCGTAGAGCGGATGAAAGCGGTCGGGATGCTCGTCGGCCCATCGACGCTCGATCGGAAATCCCTCGGCATCGGCGACGTTGTGCGGACCCTCGCTCGGATTGACACGGGTCACGACCAGAAGCTGAATCCGCTCGGCGTTGAGGTTCGCGAGCCAGGCGTTGTAGTCGGGGTGGGTGCGGTCCCAGCCGGGTCGGGAATTGGGCCAAAGCCCGGCGCCCCGGGCGCGGGCTTCTCGGTGATAGTCGTGCAGGAGCCAGTCGCGGTGGGCGTCGACGTTCACGTACCGAACTTCATTACGCAAACCCTGGCCCAGCAGATAATAGGGGATGTTTGTCCCGGCGTACGCCACCCGCGCGCCCCGGGTGCCGCCGGCGCGTTCGAGGGCTCGCCAGCCGGCGTAAAAGTCCCGGAACGGTGGATAGAAGCGGAAAGGCGGGTCGAGCGCCCGGCCACCGACCTCCACCCAGCCGATCCCCATCGCCAGAGCTGTGATGACGAGGGCCGCCGCCAGCCGACCGCCCCTCGATCGTTTTCCGATGGTCGGGCCAAACCACAATCCTTGCCAGGCTCGAACCGCCAGAATCATGGTCGCGATCAGTGAGAGGATCAGCGGGCGAACCATCGGGACTGGGGCCGGATTTCCAGCGCCTCCCGTTGGCTCGATCCTCGGAAAAGGGACCAGGAGCGAACTGACGGCGTTGGGGATGATCGGATCGAGGTCCCAGGGGAGCTCGGGGTCGCGATTGCCGATCGGCCAGCCCTGTGGAGTCGTCAGGTGGACCGCCAGGAGGATCGTAGCCAGCAGTTGAAGCCATCGGGCCCGGTCGAACGTCGCCGCCAGCGGAACCACGGCCAGCCCGATTCCGTGCAGCATGAACCGCTGCTGCGTTCGGTACGGGATCGCGAGCCAGTAGAGCAGGATGTTGGCAACCGCCCCCATCGCGAACAACGCAATCCAGCCGCGGACCGGCTTCGTCCGGGGATTCCTGACCGCCCAGATGCCGACGACCGCCACCAGCCAGAGCGGGGCCATCCTCGGATCGAGGATCGCCAGCACCGTGTCCGCCAGCGCAGTGAGCCGGCTGACCGGCAGATAGTAGGAACTCCATCGCATTGCCTCGGGTCCGTACCAGCCCGAGAGAATCGTCTGGCCCATGATACGGAGATCGAGCGGATAGAGCGGGTTGCCCGTCAGCCAGAAGTCGCGCAGAAACCAGAACCCCCCAGTCGACACCGGCAGGATCGCGACGGTCGCCGCGCTCACGATCCGGTCGCGACGGTTCCCCTTGCTCGCGAGCAGCCCCGCGATCACCAGCAGTAGCAATGGCGGCACAAAGACGATCGCTGTGGGCTTTGTCCCGATCGCGATTCCGGCAGCCAGGGCACCAATGGCGAGGGCGTTCGGCCCACCGTCCGCGATCGCGTACCGGAGGAAGAAGTAAACGGCCAGCAAATAGCCGGCGATGAAAATCGTATCGACGTTCGGCTCGAACGAGAACAGGAGCAAGGGCGTTGACGAGAGGAACCAGCAGGTCGCGACGATCGACGACGTACGCCCGCCGCCCAGGAGACGGGCGGTCGCATATGCGGCAGCACCCGCAACAACCAGGAACGGCGCCTGGCCGATCTTGGCGAGGGCATCGCCGCCCCAGATCGTCATCAGCCAGGTGAACCAGAGGTCGCCGTTGGCCGGGAAGTACGTCGCCGCGTTCTCACCGAACGGCGCTGCGACCAGGATCAGCCCACCGGCCTTCCACCATCGGGCCGCGAAATACAGGTGATAGATCGGTCCGTCGCTGACCACCTTCACCGCCGAGAAGATCGACGGAACCCCGAACAGAAAGGCGACCGAGAGGATCAGCCCAAGCGCTATCGTCGCCGACCATCCAGCCGGCGCTTCGGCGGCCGGGTCCTTCGGCGCGTCGGGGCCATCGCCCAGAAGCACCCGCCCAGCGAGCCCCGCGCCCAGGATCGCCATCGACCACGCCAGGAGCGGCCACACCCCGATCCAGCCGAGCGTTCCGAGGACCTCCATGCCGATCGTCTCGGCCGACCCGAAGACGACCGCCGACGCCAACAATCGCGCCAGACCCCTCGGCTGCCGCAGGAGCGAGCCAGCAACGAGGTCCGAGCCAGCCCCGAGCGTCGCGAGGGCAACCAGGCCGATCAGGGAAGGGTGCATGCCGATTTCGGGAAACACATCGGGTCCAGGGGCGTGGGTACGTTGCGGCCAGGCGACGTCGCTTTACGGAGAAGTCCTGCGTCGATTATCATCCTAAGATCGTAATGGTCGGCCGTCCCCGCGCCGATGCGAGCGGCGGGCGGATCGTCCGGCGATCCGATTGACCGGGAACACGAGGACCAGGGGCGAACTTCATGCTAGGCGCGAAGCTGGGGATCTCGGACTATCTCGACCATGTCTGCCAGGATATCCGGAACATGGATCCGGGTCAGATTGTCGCGGTCACCGACCTGATCGAACAAGCGTATGATGCCGGACGGTTCGTCTTCATCATCGGCAACGGTGGCTCCGGAGCCAATGCCTCGCACCTCAGCGAGGATCTTTCCAAGTGTACCCTCTGCGACTTCGAATCGCAGAAGCGGCTGAAGGTCCTGAGCCTGACCGATAACACCTCCGCCATCATGGCCTGGGGCAACGACGAGGGCTACGACCGGATCTTCCTCGAACAGTTGAAGAATCTGGCCTCTCCCGGCGACCTGCTCCTGGCGATCTCAGGCTCAGGGAACAGCCCGAACATCCTCAATGCCGTCGATTGGGCCAACCAGAACGGCCTGACGACTGTCGGGATTACCGGCTTCTCGGGCGGAAAGCTCCGCTCCCTGGCGCACCACAACCTGCACGCGCCGGTGGACGACATGGGGATCGCTGAGTCGCTGCACCAGGTGGTCTTCCACTGGATCATCGACGACCTCTATCGACGGTTCACCGCCAAGGCCCGGGCGCAGGCCGCCGAGGTCGCCCTCGCATCGAGCTGACCGGATGGAAGGCGAAAAACCCGGGTTCCTTGGGATCGAAATCGGTGGGACGAAGCTCCAGCTTGGCCTCGGACCAGGCGACGGGCGGATTGTCGCCCTTCGTCGGCTGACCGTCGAACCCGTCCGCGGCGCTGTCGGCATCCGCGAACAGATCGCCCGGGCGCTCCCGGCTCTCCTCGCAGACGCTGGGATCGACCGATCCGCGATTGCCGCCGCCGGAGTCGGTTTCGGCGGACCTGTCGACGCGATCGAAGGACGGATCGAACGGTCGTTCCAGATCGAGGGCTGGGAGGGATTCCCACTTGCGGACTGGATTCGAGCCGAGCTGGGTGTTCGGGCGGTCTCCGTCCACAATGATGC
The DNA here is from genome assembly GCA_027451455.1 of Planctomycetales bacterium. Classification (GTDB taxonomy): domain Bacteria; phylum Planctomycetota; class Planctomycetia; order Isosphaerales; family Isosphaeraceae; genus JAKAUH01. The sequence continues at coordinate 9,313 of DAIDJI010000040.1, forward strand.
GGATGCCGCCGGCCTGGCCGAGTCCCGCTTCGGCGCCGGTCGGGGGCTTGATCCCCTGCTCTACATGACCGTTGGCAGTGGGATCGGTGGAGCCCTGATCCTCAACGACCGGATCTACCGAGGCGCTGGCCGAGGTGCTGCCGAGATCGGCCACCTGCTGGTGCCGGCCGGAGATTCCGGCCAGTGGGACGAACTGGAAAGGATTGCTTCGGGCTGGGGAATCGCTCGCGCCGGTCAGGCGCTGTTCGACGCCGGACGGTTCGTTCCCGAGGGGCACGACGGTTCGCGGCCGATCAGCGGTTTCGATGTCGCCGAGGCATCGCGGAACGGGGTTCCAGAGGCGTTGGCCATTCTCGCCAGGGCTCAGGAGGCCCTCGGTTTCGCGATCGCCCAGGCTGTGGCGCTGGTCGCCCCTCGCCGGATCGTCATCGGCGGCGGTGTCTCCATGATCGGCGCGGCCTGGTTCCGTGGCGTCCGCGAGGCCGTCGACCGACTCGCCTTCCCGCCGTTCCTCGGCTCATTCGAGATCGTCCCGGCCGCGCTCGGCGAGGAGGTCGTTGTCCAGGGAGCACTGGCCCTCGCCCGCGATGCCGCGTTGCCATGAATCCTCTTCCACCGTCCTGGCCAGGCCGCAGAACGACGAAGCTTGACTTGGGCGCGATCAAGCATAATAAGATGGAGTGAGGCTTGCGGAAGATTGACGGCGAATCTTACCGATCCTGGGAAAGGTTGTACAATACTTTCGAAGAGCCGGCATTGATGGGATACCGGGGGTAAGATTGGGCCGAGACGTGCGTCGCGAACTACATTGAAGTTAAGGAGATCGGGCGGGACGGTCGGAACGGTCGAGCGAGTCTGGCAAGTGGTGCGGGCGAAAAAAATCGCGAGGCTCGATCCAATCGGCGCTCGTTTTGCCATCTCCGATGGAGAGACGGTCGAGAGACGGGATTTCGGCACAGATTCTGAGCATGGCACCCCGTGAGTCGTCCAGTTCGTAGGCAGCGGGTCGACATGCGTTTCCGATGAACCAATCGACCGAATGGTTCGTCTATACGGACAGGAGACGATCGATCATAATTCCGAGGCCCTGGTCAAGTCTGAGGATGCAGGAAGCTGGTTGATAGCCCGACAGGGGTCATCGGATCGTGAAGCTTGTGGGTCGATCGGACGAAACCAACATGGATGAGCTGGCTTGAGATTGAGAGAGCGTCCGCCTCTTTTTTTTCTTTCCGGAAGGGGCCCATCATGACCACCAAGGTCGCGGAAACCCAACTGTGGCAGCAGAACCTGGCTTCGCTGATCCGGTCGGGTCTTTTTACCAGGGCGACAACCGGCGAACTGAACGGTCTGTTCACGGTCGTCGGGATTTACGCGGACGAGTCGACGTCGGCGCCGGTCGCGAAATACTCGGACCTTCGCCGGGCGATGGACGCCGTGAACCTGGTCAATCGGCTTGCGGTCTCCCAGGGTCCGGTCGAGTCGAATTAATCGGAACATGGGCTCATTCGGGCCCTCCGATGTTGGATACACGGTCATGGCCTCCCGCAGGATGCGGTCGGAGGCCATGATCGCTTTCGAAAGCTGGCCGATCGATCGATCCGAGTCGCCAGGAGGGCGTTTCTCCGATGCTCAGGGACGGGGCCGGTCGGATTCTAGCAGTAGCGATCGTTGCGGCGACGACCGCCGTCCTCGGACGGACGACGACTGCCGATCACCTCTCGGCGCGCGAGGCCATCCGACGCGCCGGTATTCGCCTGAGCGGCCTCGAGTCGGAGCGGCACCTGACCGCGATGGCGACCCGAGGATCCGCCCTGCTCGCACGGCTGGACCCCTCCGAGCGCGCCGCGATCGGATCGGGATACTTTTCATTCCAGGTCGATCGTCCGGTGATCGTGGAGATCGCCGCACACGAGGGATCGGTCCCGTTCTGGCTCGCTGATCGCGGGTTCCGCGAGACCGACCTCACGCTGACCAATCGTGATGGCCAGTGGAAGGTCTTCCGCCGATCCTTCGATCGAGGCCCGATCGGCCTGGGGGTCAACGGTCTCGACCGGACAGCGCCGGCGCATTATGTCGTCTTCGTTCGGGCGGTCGGGGGTGGTCGACCCGACGTCTCGCTCGGCAAGGATGCGGCGAGCTGGGGAATGGTCGTGGCGGAGGGGACCGTCAGCGCGGCCCGGGAGCAGGCTCGACCGTTCGAGTCGATCCCGGCCGAGTTGGCCGGGGCCTGGATGTTGCAGCCCTCGCACGACGCACGACACTCGACGACCCTCGTCACGGGTCGGGCCTGGAAGACGCATGATGTCTCGACCCACGATCCCGACCAGGTCGCGATCAGTTTCGGGGACCGGCCGGGTAACGAGCTGGTCTTCACCTGGCGGACCTCGGCCTCGGTCGCGCGGTCGGTGGTCCGAATCGGGCCGATCGACGAGGAAAGCGGTATCCGAGAGGTCGCGGGGGATTCGGTTGTCGTCGAGACGGCGAGCGTCCTGAACGATCCCCTGATCCGTCGGCATCGGGTCGCGGTCGGTGGGCTTCGGCCGGGGCAAGCCTACCGATATGCCCTCGGCGACGGCTCGGCGAGCGGATGGGGCCCCTGGCAAACGATTCGGACCGCGCCAGACCGCAATCAGCCGCTGCGATTCCTCTACCTTGGCGATGCCCAGACCGGCTTTGAGCGGTGGGGCAAGCTGCTCGACTCGGCCAGGAAACAGGAGCCCAATCTTGACTTCGTCGTGCTGGCCGGCGACATCGTCGACCGCGGGAACGAGCGGACGAACTGGGATCACTTCTTCCTTCGCGCCGCCGGCCTGCTCGACCGGGTCGCGGTGATGCCGTGCGTCGGAAATCACGAGTATCTCGACGTTGGCCCCCGGCTGTACCGGACCTCATTCGAGTTACCGCGCAACGGTCCGCCCGGGATCGAGCCCGAGCTTTGCTATGCGTTCGAGGCGGGCGACGCGATCTTCACCGTGATGGACAGCAACCTCGCCGTCTGGGACGCCGACGCCGCGAAAGTCCAGGCACGCTGGCTCGACGAAACCCTCGCACGCACGACGGCCCGATGGAAGATCGCGATCTTCCACCATCCCGTGTATCCCTCGCACCCCTGGCGCGACATGCCGGCGCTCCGGGAATACTGGGTCCCGGTCTTCGACCGGCACCACGTCGACCTTGTCTTGCAAGGTCACGACCACTCGTATCAGCGGACTTATCCGCTCCGAGGCCATCGGCCGGCGAGCGGCCCCGATCGCGGGACGATCTACCTGATCGCCGTCTCGGGCGACAAGTACGTCGATCCTGCGCATCGAGAGATGGCCGAAATCGAAATTGGACGAACATCGACCTACCAGGTGATCGAGATCGACCCGGCCACGAACCGCCTCCGCTACCGGGCCCGAGATGAGGCCGGGGAGACGATCGACGCCTTCGAGATCGAGAAGCCTGGATCACCTGTCCTTGTCAGAAATCCGCTTCCTTCCGTAGGCCGGTCCGCTGGATCGCCTCGTTAGAGAACCGCGACCCGCTCCCAGACGCGGAAGTCAAAGTCATACGGGCAGCCCAGCACGATGTACCGTCCGTCGGGCGAGAATGTGGCCGCCGCCCAGTCGCCGGAGAAATTCTCGAACCCCGACGACCAGACCGTCTCGCCGCTGGCGACCACCGAGACCGTGAGAGCCGCCGCGTTCAGGACCAACCGCTCGTCGTCGCGTCCTTCGAGCAGGGGACGGCCAGGTAACAGGCCGATAATGTCCCAGGTCCGTCCGCGGTAATCGCACTCCCCGGTGGCGGGGTCGTACAGATCGAATTCGGCATACTCCGGATCCGTCTCGACGGCGGCCAGAGGACCGAGCCGGACAAGATGCATGCCTTCGTAGGAGACGACCAGCACGGAGTCGTCCTGCGGCACCGAGAAGCCGAGCATTCGCTCGCAGATGTTCGGCATCGGCAGACGCCGCCACTCCTCCGCCACCCGGCGTCCTCCGCTGGCCAACGACCCGATTCTGCGGCCCGCGGAGCGGGCCCGCTGCAACCGCATGTTGGACGATTCACGCCCGACCGAGGATCGCATCGTACTCCGCATGCGTCCCGATCCAGAACCAAACCAGGTCCGCGCCATCCTCCACCGCGAGTGCTCGGTAATGCAGGCCGACGCGGACCGACCAGAATGGGCCGGCTTTCTTGAGATGCAGCGACGGATGCCGCGGATTCATTCGGAGTAACGCATAGTAGGAGTCGGCCAGTCGCGGGACTCCCGCCGGGAGTTGACGATAGCAGGCCCAGAATCGCGGCGTCGCGCGGTGGTTCACAGGTCGGTGCACCGACCCTCTTGCGCATCCCGGAGGGCCTCCTCCGCCAGGGCATCCAGCCGACCCTCGGCGACATCGCGTTCGAACTGGCGGTCCCAGGCCGCGGCGTCGAACTCCGCGAACCAGGTGCGGAGTGCGGCCAGGTCGTCTTCTGGCAGTTGACGGATGGCGGCCTCGATCTCCTGGAGAGTGCTCATCATGTCAGGGTATCACCCGCCGCGAGCGGAGGCAATGGTTCCCGCCGGCTAACGCCGATTCTGCCGCATCGCCTCCTCACCCGAGCCCCACGTGAACGGGTGGAAGGTGTGAATCCATCGATCCTGGACACCGAGCCGCATCGGCCCGGTCCGGATCGAGACAATCGAGCCCACGACGATCAGCCCGAGCGCCGCGAACCAGAGCGCCCGCCAGAGTCCGGCGCGCTCGATCGTGGCATGCTCCGGCACCAGGGCGACCGGGCGTCTCGGTAGCAACCAGAGCACCAGCCCGATCCCGATCCCGGCGACCGAGACGATCAATCCGAGCAGGAACCCGGCCGGTCGATAGGTGAAGACGACCGTGTGATGTCCTCGGTCAAGGTAAATGGCGCGAAAGGCGACGTACGCCGGATGGATGGCAACGGGACGGCCGTTGTCGGTGGCCGACCATCCGGGGTCAAAAGTATCGGAGAGGACGAGGTATCCGGGCGCGTTGAGGTCGGCCTCGATCGCGACGTGCTCGGGTAGATCCTCCACGATCGTCGCCCGTCCCGACGCCGTGGCCGACGAGGAGATCGGTCGCGTCGGGTCCTCGACGACGACCCGATCGCGGAGATCGTTCCGACGGCCGAGGTCCACCAGCAGGCCGATCGCCTGCCCCTCGTTTGCGGCGTAGACGGGACGGCCGACGATCCGGGCCCTTGGCAGCGCGCCCGGGTTGAACTGAAGCCGGGCCGTCCCGATCCGAAGTCCCTGCGAACCGGTGATGTTCTTGCCGAGGAGGTGGTGCGAGCGCCCTTCGATGTCGAACCGCCAGGGAAACGATTGCTGGACGCCGAGCGGGTCGCCGAACCGTTCGAGCCGGCGTGAGTGCATCGGGGTGTTCCCCCAGACCGAGGGAACGTGCCAGACCATCGGCAGGCTCCAGGCGAGCGGGTCGCGAACCCCCACAAAATCCAGCGTCTCCGACGCATATCCGGGCTCGCCGGAGGCCTTGTCCGCCTCGCCAAACATCCGGATGAACTTCGGATCAGCACGGAGCCGCTCGACCGTCTCCGGAGGCTTCGTCCAGTAGCCTGGATCGACAGTCGGGACCTCGTGCCAGTGGGCGCTCAGCAGGTCAGCCAGGACCAGGATCGGGAACGCCCAGGCCCATCGCGACCGAGCTGCGGGGTCGGTCGCGCGGGTCGCCGACTTCGCCACCCAGCAGGCGAGTCCAACGAGGAGCGCCGTTCGGATCGTGGACGTTGTCAGCTCCTCTCCCAGCCATTGGTATCGGTCGATGTGGTAGGGCTTCGTCCATCGATCGGGCTCGTTCCAGACGGGCGAGTAGATCCCGAGCAGGATTGGAATCGAGGCCACGATCAAAATGCCGCCGAGGATCAAGGCGCCCCGGATCGAGACAGCCCCGGGACGCGCCAACCGATCGACCCCCAGCGACGCCAGCGCAGCGACCGCCATTGCGACCCAGAGCGAGAATCGGACGGGCTCGCGCGAACTCCCCAGGATCGGAATGCGGTTGGCCCGGTCAAAGAGAAACGTGAACCGGCCGAGCATCAGGATCAGACCCAGGCCGACCATGAGTACCCAGAAATGGGCCCAGCGGTCGCGGCGAGAGGCACCTCCTGCTCCGATGACCGCCAGCCCGATCGCGATCAGACCCATGTAGGCGTTCATCTCGTGGTACGGATAGAAGCCGTCGAGCCAGTCCGTATCGCGGGCGCGGGTGCCGTACGCCTCGCGGACGACCATCGTCGGCAGCAATTCCGGGCTCCACGAGCCGAAGACCAGCTCCCAGTAGCTCAGCCCCCCGGCGCGCGGCGATCGGTCGAGCAACTCCTTCGACGGGATCCACTGCACGGCCGAGACCAGCACGCCGACCACGCCGGCGATGCCCACAACGACCACCGAGGCCCCACCGAGCCGCTGCGGCAGGGTCGCGAGGCCGGCCAGCGTCACCGAGGCCGTCTGCCGACCGGTCCGGCTCAGAG
>DAIDJI010000041.1 GCA_027451455.1 Planctomycetales bacterium
TCGCGCCATCAGCATCGGCGGCCGGTTCGCGTTCCAGGACGCCGGCGAGACGGCCAACACCCAGATCGCGCTGCTGGACTTCCGCCCAGCCCCGATCATATGCGAGGTCCGTAACGTGACCGCCGGCAAGAGCGGCGCATCGATCGGCAAGTTCCGCGGGCGGACCGGCGGCATCGTGATCGACTGCGAGGGCGGCTATTTTGCGGGTGACGCCTCTGGCGGGGCCCTTTTCGATCGTCAGGGCAAGAAGATCCGCGACCTCGGCAAGGGCGACAGCCCCGCCGCGCTGGAGCGGGCCCACCTCTCCGCGTTCCTCGCCGCCGTCCGCAGCCGGAAGGCCAGCGACCTGGCGGCCGAAGCGCTCGAGGGTCATCGCTCGACGGCCTGCTGCCACCTGGCAAACGTCTCCCACCGGCTTGGCAAGCCATCCTCCCCCGAGGCCATCCGATCGGCGATCAGCGGCGAGGCCGACCTGGCCGATGCCTTCGAGCGCTGCCGCGATTATCTCCGGGCCAACGGCGTGGACCTCGGCGCCACCCCGGCCACACTCGGGCCCTGGGTGACTTTCGATGAGACGCAAGGCCGCTTCGTCGGCGACTCCGCCGACGCCGCCAACCAGCTCTCACGGCGCGAATATCGCAAGCCGTTCGTCGTCCCCGACCTCACCGCCGGATGAGCCGACCGACCTCGTTCGTCCTGGAGTCCGTTGAGCCGGCACGTCCGCCTCTCCTAACCCCTGAGGAGAACGGTGGGGCGGACGTTGAGCGGCCTCGACCGGTGATACATCGGACGAGGTGCTCAAGGACCGCCAGGACCTTGTCGTGAGGGAGCTTGGAGTTGAATCAGGGCGTCCCCCTGGACTCGGAGAATCGGGTCTAGCAGATGCGGCCATAGAGCAGGCTCTGGTGAGCCTTGCCGAATCGGTCGATGACGAGAAGGTTGTCCCCGCCTGCCGGCCTTAGGCATCGCAGTCCGGGTTCTGGCGAGCAGAAGTTCGCGAGGTTGTCCGTGGGCATGGCGAATCCTGGGCAGATCCGTGAGTCGCGATCAGCTCCTGGACGAGCATATCAAATCATTGCTAGAATCTCATTCCATAGTCGACGGACACGACCGGAGATCGGCTGAAGAGGAAATCACAGACGCCATTCAGCCCGTGCTGGGGATCGACGTTGAAATCAACGCCGGATAAGAGGCTCGGGCCATGATCGACCTGTCAACGCGTTACGAGCAAGATCGACGCGATAAACATCTCCGAGGCGCGCCTTCTTCGGCCGCGATTGCCAGCGTGAGCGGCAACCCCTCGGCGAGGGTTTTGCTCAGCAACGCGATGATCTCCACGGCGGGGATCGCCGCGAACAGGGTGCGATCCCCCGCGATTCGGAGTGGAAACCGCTGCTTGATCGCCCGGATCGCGGAGTCGCGGTACGACGAAGCTGTCTCCTACGGACATCGGATTCCAGATGCCGCATCCCCTGGTTCAGGCCAGGATCTCGTTGACAACCCGCCCGCCGACGTCGGTCAGCCGGAAATCCCGGCCCTGGAAGCGATACGTCAACCGAAAGTGATCGAGTCCAAGCTGATTGAGGATCGTCGCCTGGATGTCGTGGACATGGACGCGGTCGGCAACCGGGGCAAAGCCGAACTCGTCCGTCTCGCCAAACGTGATCCCCGGACGGGTGCCGCCGCCGGCCATCCAGACGGTCATCGCGTCGATGTGATGATTGCGGCCGATCGACTCGCGGATCTCTCCCATCGGCGTCCGGCCGAACTCGCCACCCCAGACGACCAGCGTTTCATCGAGCAGCCCCCGCGCCTTCAGGTCGCGGATCAGCGCGGCACAGGGTCGATCGATCTCACGACAGACGGTGTCCAGATCGCGATTGATCGTCTGACCCGGGCCACCGTGATGGTCCCAGTCCGTGTGATAAAGCTGGACGAACCGGACACCCCGCTCCACCAGCCGGCGAGCCAGGAGGCAGTTCGTCGCGAAGCTGGGCCTGCCCGGCTCGACACCGTAGAGCTTCAACGTCTCGGGCGTCTCAGAGGTGAGGTCGATCAGCTCCGGAGCGCTGGTCTGCATCCGATAAGCGACCTCGTACGAGTTGATCCGGGTGGCGATCTCGGGATCCTCAGTCGCGTCGAGATGTATCCGGTTGAGATCCTTGATCGTCTCGATGGTCCGTCGCTGGCGATCGACGGAGATCCCCTCGGGCGTGGCTAGGTTGAGGATAGGATCGCCACCCGAACGGAGCGGAACCCCCTGATACGACGAGGGCAAGAACCCGCTCGACCAGTTCACCGCACCGCCGCGCGGGCCGCGCGGACCCGATTGCAAGACGACGAAACCCGGCAGGTTGGAGGATTCGCTGCCGATCCCATATGTGACCCATGCCCCCATACTCGGACGTCCAAACTGCACAGTCCCTGTGTTCGCGAAGAGCTTCGCCGGCGCATGGTTGAAGACGTCGGTGGCCGCCGTCTTGATGAATGTCAGGTCGTCTACGATCCGAGAGAGATGGGGCATCAACTCGGAGACCCACGCGCCCGATTGCCCATGCTGGGCGAACCGGCGGGTCGTCCCCATGAGCTTCGGCGGGTTCCGGGTGAACGTGTCCATGAACGCGAACCGACGCCCCTTGATGAACGACTCGGGGATTGGCTGTCCGCTGTAAACCTGAAGCCGGGGCTTGAAGTCGAACATCTCGAGCTGGCTGGGCCCGCCCGCCATGAAGAGATAGATTACGTTTTTCGCCCGCGCCGGGAAGTGGCTGGGGCGGACGGCCAGCGGCTCGGAGTTTCCCCGTGCTGCGGCTTTTCGGGAACGGAGTACGGCCTCACGATCCGCAGCATTCGCCACGCCATCAGCACCGAAGAGGGACCCTAGCGCCATCGCGCCGATCCCAAGGCCGCAATCGACGAAGAAATGCCGGCGCGTGTGCTGGCGCAATGCCCTTGCCTGCCGTTCGCGATCGTCGATCATTTGAAAAGGCCCCGGAAAGTCGATCGAGCAGGATGCTCTTATTCGCGCGTCACGAACTCATCGAGGTTGAGCAGAATCCGCGCCAGGCCGATCCATTCCGGCGGCGGTGTGGATGCCGATCGTTGGCTGTCCTTGCTGGAGGAGCGACCGGCCTTCAGATATCCTTCGAGCGTCCGACGTTCGGTATCCCGCGGACGGCGGCCAAGGCAGAGAAGGAAGGCATCTTCGATTCGATCGCCGTCCTCACGCAGCGACCGACAATCGTCGAGGATTCGAAGGGCCAGCCCCCGGGCGATCTCGACGAACGCCGGGTCGTTGAGCAGTGTCAGTGCCTGGAGCGGCGTGTTGGAACGCATCCGACGCGTGCAGGTCTGGACGCCCCCGGGGCCGTCGAAGGTCATCAGGAAAGAGTACGGCGTCGCGCGCCAGAAGAATGTGTAAAGGCCGCGTCGATATCGGTTCGGCCCAATGTCGGCCTTCCAGGGACGGTGCATCTGTCCGAGATTCATCACGCCATCGGGCTGGGGCGGGAAGACGCTCGGACCGCCGATGGCGCGGGTCAAGAGTCCGCTACAGGCGAGTGCGGAATCGCGGATCGACTCGGCATCAAGGCGCAACCGGGCCTGACGCCAGAGCAGGCGGTTGTCAGGATCGATTGCCTGCCCCTCGCGACGATTCCGCGACGTCTGCCGATACGTGGCGGATTCAATAATCAGCCGATGAAGGTGCTTGAGACTCCAGCCGCTATCGATCAGTTCGCAGGCGAGCCAGTCGAGCAGTTCAGGATGGCTCGGAGGCGTCCCCTGGGTGCCGAAGTCGTTGTCTGTCTCGACGAGCCCCCGGCCGAAGTACGCCTGCCAGATCCGATTCACCGTGACCCGCGCCGTCAACGGATTGCGACGGTCGACCAGCCAACGCGCCAGATCGAGCCGGTCGAGGCGGTGGCCGTGGCTATCGGCATCAAGGGCTGGCAGGACTGAAGGAACGCCTGGCTCGACCGAATCGCCCTTGCGTGTGTAGTCGCCGCCCAGGTGGATGAAGGTTGGCCTCGGCTCGCCGCTGCGTTCGCGAACCACCATCGTCGTGACCCGCTTCGGAGCCCCGGTCCGGATTTTCTTCAAGGCGATCCGCTCGGCCTTGAAGAAAGGATCGCCCAGCAGCATCAATTCAATGAGGATTCGCTTCTGAGACGTTGTCCGGCCGTTCCGCGGCACGTCAAACGCCAGCTTGGCGGCGATATCGACGTTCGTCTTGGCGTCGGGCGGCAGGGCTTCTTCCCATCGGCGCTGGCGTTCGTCGAGGTCCGGATAGCGTCGCTCCAGCTCGTCGTGGAACCGCTGAATCCGCTCATTGACCACCTTGCGCCTGGCCGTTTCGTCGGGCGAGTTAATCTCCAGTTCGGGCTCGTCGACGTTATTGAAAAAGGCGAACAGCCGATAATATTCGCGCTGGCTGATGGGATCATACTTGTGATCGTGGCACTGGGCGCAGCCGACCGTGAGGCCGAGGAAAACGGTCCCGGTGGTGTTCACACGATCGATGATCGACTCATCGCGGAACTGCTCGATGTCGATGCCGCCTTCCTGGTTGATCTGCGTATTGCGATGGAATCCGGTCGCGACCCGATCGGTGAGGCGGGCATCTGGAATGAGGTCGCCGGCAATCTGATCGATGACGAACCGATCGAACGGCATGTCGGCATTCAAGGCGTCGATCACCCAGTCGCGATACTTCCAGATCGAGCGCGGGGCGTCGATGCTGTATCCGTTGGAGTCGGCGTAACGCGCCTGGTCGAGCCATGGGCGAGCCCAGCGTTCGCCGAAGTGGGGCGAGGCCAGCATTTGACTGACGGCTCGTTCGTAACGATCGGGCCCGCGATCGACCAGGAAGGCATCGAGTTCGTCCGGCGACGGCGGAAGACCGGTCAGGTCGAGGCGAAGGCGACGGTACAGGACCGATGGTTCGGCCTCGGGCGACGGCTTCAGTTCGGCCGCTTCGAGCCGGGCGAGGATAAAGCGATCGATCGGATTACGGGTCCAGCCGGGATTCTTGACCGACGGAATCTCCGACCGTTTCGGCGGCAGGAAGGCCCAGTGCTTCGCCGATGGTGGCACGCCGGCTTTTTCGTCCCGCATGCCCCGGGCGCCCTGGTCGACCCATTGCTGAATCATCGCGATTTCGGCATCGCTCAATCGTGGGCGATTGAGAGGCATCTGCTCGCCCGATCCCTCACCGCGGAGGGCGAGCACGATCTCGCTCTCGGCTCCTCGGCCGGGGACGATTACCGGGCCGTGCTTGCCCCCCTTGAGAGCGGCCTCGGCGGTGTCCAGGCGGAGCTTTGCCCGGGCCTGCTTCTCGCCGTGGCAGGAAACGCAATGTTGTGACAGCAAGGGTTTGATCTGGCGCGCGTAATCGACCTTGGCCGGTTCCGCGGCAAAGAGGGCCGTCGAGCCGACCCAGACCGCCAGCCAGGACGCGAAAACGCTACGAGAGGGCCCGATCCCGTTGTGGGCGCGCATGCGAGGTTCATTCAACTCGATGGGGATGCGGGATGGCCGGATCGCTCTATGATGTCGAGACGTCCCGGCCGGTCGTTTGTGATCGTCTCCATGATACTTGAGTGTCCGAGCGTTGACAAACACCCGCCACTTTTGTCCTCGATCGTCATTCCGGGTCGTTTGCTCAGGAAGAGGTGGCAGGCAATGCGGCGGTCGAGCATCGCCGCCTTCGGAACGACGACGCTCATCCACCTTGGACCGGTGATCCTCCAGTCGGGGACTGGCGGGCCGAGTTGGTTCTCGGTCTGGTTCAACGCCAGCGGGCTGCCCTGGGCATCCTCGGCCTCTTGCTCCCCTCGGCGGCTCGGGCCCTCGGGTGCGTCGTGCTGTGCGATCCCGGGGACGACGTTCCGGGCATCGATTCCCTCGCCCCGCTGATGCTGGAAATCTCTACCGCCGGGTAACGGCTCGTCGAGTTGGATATCTGACGAACCGATACGCCGACTCTGGTCTCGCGGGTTGCCGATCTCGGACGGCCGTCGGTGAAGTGACCGAATCCTTCGGGTTCGATGCCGGTTCCCCGACGTTGGACAGGTCCCAATTTCAGGTCCCGCGACTCATGGCTTCCATGCAATGAGCTCCCACCCTCGTTGGCCGGGGTGGGCTTCCCTCGGGCCTTGTTCTCCAGATCGAGGTTCCGAGGCTCAATCCGGACGTTATTTTCCGAAGGAGGAACTGCGAATTCGATGCGTTCTTATGGATTTGAGGAGAGGATCGGGTCGGCCGAACTCTCGCGACTCGAAATCTTCCGATCGCGTCGCGGGCTGACGGTCAGTCCTTGCGGCGTGGTTCTTTCAGAGATAGAGTTGGCTCCAGGGTAGGTTCCTTGGTGCTTCGGTGAAGATTATGCAAGTGATTCCGGCGATCGACCTGCGGGGTGGGCATTGCGTCCGGCTCAGGCAGGGGGATTTCGACCAGGAGACGGTCTTCGGGGACGACCCCGCGGCGATGGCTGCACGCTGGGAGTCGGAGGGTGCCGGGCGGATCCATCTCGTCGACCTGGACGGTGCCAAGGCGGGCCGCCCGGTGAACGTCGAGGTGGTTCGCGCGATCCTCGACCGGGTCCGCGTGCCGTGCCAGCTCGGCGGCGGCATCCGCGATGAGGCGACGATCGCGGCCTGGCTGGAAGCAGGTATCGAGCGGGTCGTGGTGGGGACTCAGGCCCTGCGCGACCCGGAGTGGTTCGGCCGGATGGCCAACGACTATCCGGGCCGGCTGCTTCTGGGACTCGATGCACGCGATGGCCGGGTCGCGGCCGAGGGATGGCTCGAAACCTCCGGGGTCGACGCCCTCTCGCTCGCCCTTCAGTTCGATGCGTTACCGATCGCCGGCATTATCTATACCGACATCGCCCGCGATGGAATGCTCGAGGGCCCGAACCTCGAGTCGACCGCTGCGCTGGCGGAGGCCGTCCGTTCGCCCGTGATCGCCTCGGGTGGGGTCGGCAATCTCCAGGACATCGAGCGGCTGGCCACGCTCCCGATCGCCGGGTGCATTGTCGGCCGCGCCCTCTACGACGGTCGCTTCACGCTTAGCTCTGCTCTGCTCTCGGCAGGCCCCAGGCAGTAGGCAATCGGCAGCGATTCCGCGTTCCCGGCTTTCTCCTTGCTCGTTCTGTTCGCTGCGGAGAATCGCGCCCCTGTCTCCTCACCGGCGGCCTGCCGGTCACAACATGAGGGGAGACGACTCGATGACCACCACGTATCACATCGCGGATATCCGGAATGTCGCCCTGGCTGGACATGGGGCGTCGGGCAAGACCAGTCTTGCCGACGCCCTACTCTTCGCTTCAGGAGCCACGAGTCGCAAGGGATCGGTGGACGACGGAACCAGCCTTCTCGACGTCGACGATGAGGAGAAACGCCGTCATTTCACCATCGACTGTCACCTCGGACACCTGGCCTGGGACGGCCGGCAGATCCACCTGATCGACACGCCGGGTTATCCGGACTTCATCGGTAACGCGCTCAGCGCCCTGGCGGCTGTCGAGAACGTTGTGATCGCCGTCTCCGGCCCCTCGGGCATCGAGTCGAACACCCGACGTCTGTTCAACGAGGCTGGACGCCTCGGCCTTGGCCGGTTTGTCGTCGTCACCAAGATGGACGCCGAGAACGTCGACTACCGATCTGACCTGGCCGCGATCCGCGAGTCGTTCGGTAACATGTGCGTTCCGTTCAACGTCCCGATCGGCCAGGGCGCGAGCTTCGAGGGTGTGATCGACGTGATCCAGTCGCATGACGAGGATCCGCCCGCCTGCCCCGTCGCCCCAACCGAGGCGTACCGGATGGTTGTCGAGCAAATCGTCGAGCTCGACGAGGACCTCATGATGCGCTACCTCGAAGGCGAGACCATCGCCCCTGACGAATTGCGAAAGACAGCCCACGACGCGATCGCCCAGGGGAAGCTCGTTCCGGTCCTTTGCGTCTGCACCCGGAAGGACCTCGGCATCCGTGAGCTGCTCGACCTGGTCGCCGGGTGCGGTCTCAGTCCCGACGACATCCACCGCTTCGGCACCCGATCAGCCGACGGTGACGGCCCTGAGGAGGAGATCACCCCCGTCGAGGACGGGACGCTTGTCGCCCAGGTCTTCAAGACGATGAACGACCAGTTCATGGGCAAGATGAGCTATCTTCGAATACTCAGTGGCCGGCTCTCGCCCGATACGACACTCGTGAACCTCCGGAGCGGCAAGACGGCGAAGGCCGGCCACGTCTACATGGTTCAGGGGAAGCAGCAGGAGGAAGTCGCCGAGGCGATCGCCGGCGACATGGTCGCCATCGTCAAGTTCGACGATCTGCACGTCTCCGACACGGTGAGCAACGTCGGCGGCAATACGACCGTCCCGCAGCTTCGGGTCCGACCGATTCGGTTCCCGATGCCGATGGTCCCACGCGCCGTCGAGCCGAAGGCCCGCGACGACGAGGCGAAAATCTCGGTCGGACTTTCGAAGATCGCCGACGAGGACCCGACGTTCTCGATCCGCCGCGACGCCCAGACGCACGAGCTGGTGATCTCGGGGATGAGCGACCTGCACCTCGACGTGATCCAGCAGCGGCTGAAGAACCGCTACCGGTTAGAGATGAGCACCCATGTCCCGCACGTCCCCTACCTGGAGACAATCCTGGGTGAGTCCGAGGCTAACCACCGACACAAGAAGCAGACCGGAGGCCGGGGCCAGTTCGCCGAGGTGCATCTGAGGGTCCGCCCCAGGCAGCGCGGTGAGGGCTTTCATTTCGTCGATGCGGTCAAGGGGGGAACGATCCCCGGCCCGTACATCCCAGCGGTTGAGAAGGGCGTCCGCGAGCAGATGGAGAAGGGTGTCGTCTCGGGCAACCAGGTGGTCGACGTCGAGGTCGAGGTCTTCTTCGGCAAGGACCACCCGGTCGATAGCTCGGAGCAGGCGTTCAAAACGGCAGCGGCGACGGCATTTCGCAAGGCGTTCGAGGCTGCCCGCCCTGCACTCCTCGAACCGATGGTGACGATCGAGATCACCGTCCCGGCCGAGAAGTTCGGCGACATCTCGGGCGACTTCTCAACCCGCCGCGGCCACATTACGGGGATGGATACGCTGCCCGGCGGCCAGCAGGTGATCCGCGCCGAGGTCCCGCTGGCCGAGGTGCTGACCTACGCCTCGCAACTCAAGAGCATGACAGGGGGCCAGGGCTCGTTCACGATGGACTTCAAGTCGTACGACCCCGTCCCGCCGAACGTCCAGCAGCAGATCGTCGAGAAGTACAAGAAGTCGCGAGCGGGTATCGAGGAAGAGTGATGGAGTGAACTACAGAGGCACAGAGATCGGAGAAGTTCTTGCAGTCGGATCTCTGTGTCTCTGTGCCTCAGCGGTGGAATTTTTTCTCTGGAGAATCATAGGCGATCGGCCTACTCGTAGATCTTGCCAAAGTACAGGAACTCCGCAAACATCTTCCAACTCGGCGAGCTCTCGGGCTGATGGAACGGCCCCGGCTCAAAGTAGTGGAGTGCTGCCTCGAGGAACATGGAGATCTCACCGTTTTGCCAGTCCAACGCACCGCCCCACTGGTAGCGCTCGGGCTCGTCCCGCTCCATCCGCTCGGCTTCTTCCCGCTCATCGGCCAGCGCCCGGACGAAGGCGACGAACGACTCGCGATCCACGACGGAGTCCAGCCGTTCTTCGGGAGACATCAGCCAGGTCCCTCACAAGGATACAGTACACAACAGAGGGAACAGGCCGTCCTTACTCGGGTTCATAAGCGAGATTGGGCGCCAGCCATCGTTCCACCTCGCGGACGGTCATTCCCTTCCGCTTCGCGTAGTTTTCGACCTGGTCGCGCGTGATCATATCGACAGCAAAGTATCGCGCCTGGGGATGCGAGAAATAAAGCCCGCTGACCGACGCCCCCGGGTACATGGCGTACGACTCCGTGAGCCGGATGCCGGCCTCTGGTTCGGCGTTGAGGAGGCGCCAGAGGTCGCGCTTCTCGGTATGGTCAGGCGAGGTCGGGTAGCCCGAGGCTGGGCGGATGCCCCGGTATTTCTCGTTGATGAGCTCCTCGTTGCTGAGGCGCTCCTGGCGGCCAAAGCCCCACTCCTCGCGGGCCCGCTTGTGCAGCATCTCCGCGAGCCCCTCGGCGAGGCGATCGGCCAGAGCCTTGCTCATGATCGCGTTGTAGTCGTCGTGCTCGCGCTCGAACTCAGCCGCCAGCTCATCGGCGCCAATGCCGGCCGTCACCGCGAAAGCTCCCAGATAATCGCGGACGCCGGAATCCCGAGGCGCGAGGTAATCGGCCAGAGCCCTGAACGAGATCTGCCCGTCGCGCTCCCACTGCTGACGCAGGGTCGGCAGCCGCATTCGCTCGGACGTCCGCGACTCGTCCTCGTAGATCACCAGGTCGTCGCCCTCGCTATTGGCGGGGAAGAAGCCGTAGACCGCGTTCGCCTGGAGGCGTCCTTCCGAGACGATTTGCTTCAGGATCGCCTGGGCGTCGTCAAACAGTTCGCGAGCGCGAGGTCCGCGCTCCGGGTCCTCGAAAATGCGAGGATACTTCCCCTTCAACTCCCACGAGAGGAAGAACGGTGACCAGTCGATGAACGGGACGATCTCGGCGAGCGGGATCGATCGAAGGGTCCGCGTTCCCAGGAACGCCGGGACGGCGGGCGGCGGATCATTCCATTCCAGGATCAGCCGACGACGGACGGCCTCCTCATACGGGACGAGCTTCCGCTTGCGACGGCCGCCGAACGACTCGCGCTCCTTCTCCTGATAGGCACGGTTTTGTCGGTCGAGCTCGCCGCGGGTCTCGACGCGGACGAGGCGGTCGACCACGCCGACGCTTTTCGAGGCGTCCATCACGTGGACAACGGGACCATGATAGGCCGGCGCGATCTTCACGGCCGTGTGCTTCGAGCTGGTGGTGGCCCCGCCGATGAGGAGCGGGATCTCGAAGCCGTTTCGTTCCATCTCGCGGGCGACGTGGACCATCTCGTCGAGCGAGGGTGTGATCAGGCCGGAGAGGCCAATCATGTCGACCGACTTCTCCTTCGCCTCCTTCAAGATCGTCTCGCAGGAGACCATCACGCCCAGATCAACGACCTCATAATCATTGCAGGCGAGGACCACGCCCACGATGTTCTTGCCGATGTCGTGGACGTCGCCCTTGACGGTCGCCATCAGGACGCGGCCTCTCGCCTGGCGGGCCGACTCGACGGAATTGCCACTGGCCGCGGCCTTCTCGGCTTCCATGAAGGGCGTCAGATAGGCGACAGCCTTTTTCATCACCCGGGCACTTTTCACGACCTGCGGGAGGAACATCTTACCGGCGCCGAAGAGGTCGCCGACGACGTTCATGCCGTCCATCAGCGGCCCCTCGATGATGTGCAAAGGCCGCTCGTACTGCTGCCGGGCCTCCTCGGTGTCCTCGTCGATGAAGTCGACCGTGCCGGTGATGAGTGCGTGCTTCAGCCGATCGGCAACTGGCTCCGACCGCCACGAGAGGTCCTTGCCCTTGTCCTTCTTCTGCGATGACTTCACTGACTCGGCAAATTCGGTGAGGCGGTCGGCGGCGTCGGGTCGGCGGTTGAGGAGGACGTCCTCGACGCGCTCGAGGAGGTCTTTCGGGATCTCCTCATAGACCTCGAGCTGGCCAGCGTTGACGATCCCCATGTCGAGGCCGGCCCGGATCGCGTGATAGAGGAACGCGGCGTTCATGGCCTCGCGAACGACGTCGTTGCCGCGGTACGAGAACGAGACGTTGCTCACGCCGCCCGAGGTCTTGCAGTAGGGCAGCCGCTGCTTCAGCTCGCGGACGGCCTCAATGAACTCGACCGCGTAGTTGTTGTGCTCCTCAATGCCGGTCCCCACGGTGAGGATGTTGACGTCGAAGATGATGTCCTCGGGCGGGAACCCAGCCTGCTCGGTCAGCAATTTGAAGGCTCGCTCGCAGATGGCGAGTTTACGATCCTTCGTGACGGCCTGTCCGTCCTCGTCGAAGGCCATCACCACGACCGCTGCGCCATACCGTCGGACGAGCCGGGCCTGGTGCAGGAACTCCTGTTCGCCGGCCTTCAGGCTGATCGAATTGACGACCGACTTTCCCTGCACGCATTTCAATCCGGCCTCGATCACGCTCCACTTGGAGCTGTCGATCATGATCGGGACGCGTGCGATCGAAGGGTCGGCGGAGACCAGGTTCAAGAACCGGGTCATTGCCTGTTCGCCGTCGATGAGGCCCTCGTCCATGTTCACGTCGATGATGTTCGCGCCGCCCTCGACCTGCTCGCGGGCGACGGCCAGAGCCGACTCGTAATCCCCCGACCGGATCAGGCGGGCGAACTTCTTCGAGCCGGTGATGTTCGTCCGCTCGCCGACCATGATGAAGTTGGTCTCGGGCCGGACGACCAGCGGCTCCATTCCGCTGTATGTGGACCAGTGCGGAAGGTCGGGGATGCGCCTGGGCTTGACGCCATGGACGGCCTTACCGATGGCCTCGATCCAGTCGGGACGGGTGCCGCAGCAGCCGCCGACGATGTTCAGCCAGCCGTTGCGGGCGAATTCACCGAGCACGGCCGCCGTCCGGTCCTTATCGGCAAGGAAACCGCCGAAGCCGTCGGGCATTCCGGCGTTCGGGTAGCAACTGATCCGGGACCGGCAGATCGACGAAAGGCTCTCGATCGGCCCGCGCATGAGTTCGACGCCGACCGCGCAGTTGATCCCGACGCTCAGGGCATCGAAGTGCGCAACGGAGTAATAAAACGCCTCGATCGGCTGAGCCGAGAGGGTCCGACCATTGTCGAAGATTGTCCCCGAGATCATCACCGGCAACCGGATGCCGAGTTCCTCGAAGACCTCGTCGATCGCGGCCAGGCACGCCTTCATCACGAGCGTGTCGAACGAGGTCTCCGGCAGGAGGATGTCGACGCCGCCCTTGATCAGCGCCCGGATCTGGCCCTTGTAATTCGCGACCATCTCATCGAAGGTGACGTCGCGGCGGCCGGGGTCCTCGACGTGGATGCCCATCGAGAGTTGGGCCTTGGTGGGGCCGATGCTCGCGGCGACGAACCGAGGCTTGCCGGGGTTCTTGCGGGTGAACTCGTCGGCCGCGCGCCGGGCCAGTTCGACGGCCGCGACGTTGATCTCCTCGACGTATTCCTCGAGGCCGAACTCGGCGAGCGAGAGGGCGGTCGCGTTGAAGGTGTCGGTCTCGATGATATCGGCGCCGGCCTCAAGGTAGGCGCGGTGGATCTCGTCGATGATCTTCGGCTGGGAGAGGACCAACGCCTCGGTGCAGTTCTTCAGGTCGACGGGGTGCCGAGCGAAGCGGTCACCGCGAAACGCGGCTTCGTCGAGTTCATAGGAATAGATCAGCGCGCCCATTGAGCCGTCGAGGAGCGCGATTCGATCGTCCAGGATCTCTTCGAGGCGGGCGCGGACGCCGTAGTCACCAGTGGTCGCCATCGTCTCCATACCATGTTGGGGGCCCGGCCCGTTCGCGATCTCGGGTCCGGTTCCGAGCGGGGAGACGGTCGCCGACCGGGCGTGTCGATCGTGAGGCGGTTTCCAGGTTGATTGTTGGTGGGGCTCTTGCGCTCTGTCAAGCGACGTTGGTCCGTCCGAGGTGGGGCCTCCGTCCCCCGCACCGGCGGCCGGTCGGGTCCGACGATCTTTACAAGAAGCCGCCGGGACGGAATGATAGAAACTTTCCCCCGGGCCGGCGCAAGCGATCACGTAGGCCGCGATGACCGAGGGGCGGTTCGAGATCACCGGACGCGGGCGATCCCTGATCGGGGGTGTGAAGGTCGTGACTGTTCATGAAGAAGCGATTCGCAAGGCGGACGTCCTGATCGAGGCACTGGGGTACATCCGCCAGTTCCACGGCAGATTCACCGTCATCAAGCTGGGCGGATCGGTGATGGAGGATCCGGAGACGCTGCGTGCCCTGCTGGTGGATGTCGTCTTCATGCAGACGGTCGGCATGCGGCCGGTAATCGTCCACGGCGGCGGCAAGGCGATCACGGCGGCGATGGAAAAGGCGGGGCTGACCGCCCGGTTCGTTAAGGGGCGTCGTTACACCGACGAGGCGACGCTCGAGATTGTCGCCCGGGTTCTGGCCGAGGAGATCAACGCCGACATCGTCCGGCACATCAACAAGTTTGGCGGCCGGGCCTCGGGTCTGCACCACAAGGCGACCCTGCAATGTCTCTATGGCCGTCGGTTGGCCCTGGCCGACGGCGAGGGCGGCTCGATCGACCTGGGACTCGTCGGTGAGGTGACCGAGGTCGAGACCCTGCCCATCGAGAACCACTGCCTGGCCGGCGTTGTGCCGGTTCTTCCATCGCTCGCCGAGGATGAGGACGTCGAGGGCCAGTTGCTCAACGTCAACGCCGACACCGCCGCCGCCGCGGTCGCCCAGGCCATCCTCGCCGAGAAGCTGGTCTTTCTCACGGACACTCCGGGCATCCTCATGGACAAGGATGACCCCGAAAGCCTCCTCCCGGCACTGAGCGTCGAGGATTGCCGCGACCTGATCGATCGGGGGATCATCGACCGGGGGATGATACCGAAGGTTGAGGCCTGCCTCACCAGCCTCGACGCCGGCGTCAAGAAGACGCACATCATCGACGGCCGGCTGCCACATGCCCTGCTGCTGGAGATCTTCACCCACACCGGGATCGGCACCGAGATCGCCCGGCAGGACCGCAACTCGCCGTCCAACCCCCACGGGCGACGAGCCGTCCTGGCGAAAAGCTGAACGTCGGCGGGCCACGACCCGATCCCAGATCGAACGAGCGACGGCCGCGACCGGCCGGAATCCTGAGTATTGAAGCGGGGAAACTCCCTTGAAACAAAGCGCCGAGACCTCGACCGAGGCGACGATCGCCCAGTTCGACCGCTACGTGATCGGCAACTACAGGCGATACCCGGTCTGCCTGGTCCGGGGCGAGGGCTCCTGGATCTGGGACGCCGAAGGAAACCGATACCTCGACCTCTTCCCGGGCTGGGGCTGCAACCTGCTCGGGCATTGCCCACCGCGGGTTGTCGAGGCGGTTCGCGACCAGGTTGGCCGGCTGATTCACGTCCCCAATACCTGGTACATGGAACCCCAGGGGCAGCTCGCTCAGGCCCTCTCCGAACGATCGTTCGGTGGACAGTGTTTTTTTTGCAACAGTGGGGCCGAGGCCAACGAGGCAGCGATCAAGCTGGCCCGGGCCTATGGTCACGAGCGGGGGCGAACCAAGATCGTGACGATGCAGGGCGGCTTCCACGGGCGAACCTACGCTGCGCTCACCGCGACCGCCCAACCGAAGTACCACGAAGGCTTCGAGCCGATGGTCCCGGGCTTCGTTTACGTCCCGTTCAATGACATCCCCGCCGTCGCCGAGGTTCTCGACGACAGGACCGCCGCCATCCTGGTCGAGCCGATCCAGGGCGAGGGAGGAATCCACATCCCCTCGCCCGACTACCTCATCGAGTTGCGACGTCTCTGCGATCGCCGGGGCGTCCTGCTGATGCTCGATGAGGTGCAAACCGGGATGGCCCGGACCGGCAAGTGGTTCGGCTACCAGCACCGCGGGGCCATCCCCGACGTTCTGACCTGCGCCAAGGCACTGGCGGGAGGGGTCGCAATGGGCGTGATGATCGCCTCGCCGGCGGTCGCCTCGGTTCTCAAGCCCGGGATGCACGCCTCGACCTTCGGCGGCAACCCCATCGCCTGCCGCGCTGCCCTGGCTGCGATTGAAACGATCGAGGAAGAAGGGCTA
>DAIDJI010000042.1 GCA_027451455.1 Planctomycetales bacterium
GGGCCGTCTCGAACAGCTCGTGCCAACCGCCGGGAAGCTTCCCGGCCAGAAGAAACAGGGCCACCACGGCGCCCAGGATGTAGACGCTGAACTGGATGACGTCGGTCCAGATGACGGCCCTCATCCCGCCGAGGAAGGTATAGACCACGGTGATCGTCGCGACGACGACGATCGCGGCCTCGACCGACCACCCGGTGAGATGCCGGAGCAAGGTCGCGGCCAGGTAGAGACGAAGACCATCGCCGAGCGACCGCGCGACGAGGAACAGCAGCGAGGCGGTGGTTCGGGTCGGGCCGCCAAACCGGTCCTGGAGCAGTTGATAGGCGGTGAGGATCTGACCGCGGAAGTAGGCGGGCAGGAGGACCGTCGCGACAATCACCCGACCGACCAGGTAGCCGAACGCCAGTTGCAGGAAGGTGAAGTCGCCGTCGTACGCCACGCCCGGTACGCTGAGAAATGTCGCGGTGCTGGTTTCGGTCGCGACGATCGAGATCATCACGGCCCAGGCCGGGATGTTGCTCTCGCCCAGGAAGTAACCCTTCAGTCCCTGCGACCGCGAGCCCAGCCAGGCCCCCAGCGCGGTACATCCGGTGACATAGACAGCAATGACGGCGAGGTCAATGGGATTCATGGAGGGACTCAGGAACCTACGCGGGCATCTGGTCTGGTCGGCGAGAGGGATCAATCGTCGATCCTGTATACCGGACGCGATGGACAACGCCCAGCCCCATGGCGAGAATTACCAGGCCAGGGCGCTCAGGGAAACGAGAGCTTGCCCAGCAGCTTCGGGGCCCAGGCGCCGGTGACGGGCGGGAGCATCGCCGGCTCCCCGCGGAGGGTCATGTCGGCCAGGACCGCGAACGCCATCGCCTCGCGGGCGTCGTAAGGTACACCCACCTCGTCCGACCTCCGGACCGGGATCGGCGCGACCGCCTCGGCGATCCGCTTCATCAGCGCCGGGTTGCGCACCCCACCGCCGGCCGCGATCAGTTCGTCCACCGGCGCCCCCAACTGCGCACACTGCCCGACGCCGATCGTGACCGTCCGGGCCACCAGCTCAACAAGCGTCGCCATCAGGTCGGCGTGTGACCCTCCCCAATCGGCCGATAGCCGGTCGACGAACGCATCGCCGTACATCTCGAAACCGGTCGACTTCGGCGGGAGCCGGTGCGGGAACGGGTCGCGATCGAGGAGTTCCGCGAGCAACCTTTCATCAACCCGCCCGGCGCGCGCGATCCGGCCATCGCGGTCGCAGTCGAGCGCTCCGCCGGAGATCCGCCGCGCCAGGCGGTCGAGCGGAGCATTCGCCGGGCCGGTGTCGAAGCCGAACGTCTGCGAGGGGTCATCGCCGAGTACGGTCAGATTGGCGATCCCGCCCAGGTTCAGGATCGCCCGACGTCGGCCCGCGACACCGCCTCTGAAGAGGACCACGTCGGCAATCGGCGAGAGCGGCGCCCCCTCACCGCCGGCCGCAATGTCGCGGGCCCGGAAATCCGAGACCACATAACAACCCGTACGAACCGCGATCCGGTCGCCATCGCCCAGTTGGAGCGTCGCCCGGATCGCGCCGGCAACGCCGCTGTGGTGGTAGATCGTCTGGCCGTGCGAGCCAATCACATCAACGTCAGCCGCTAAAAGCCCGGCCGCCTCGATCGCCACCAGTGTCGCCTCGGCGAAGGCCTCACCAATCCTCGCGTGCAGCTCGGCAACCCCCCGGACGTCGAGACCGGCCAGGCCGATCATTCCTCGGCGGACCTCGGGATCGTGGGAATGCTCGCGATAGTGCAACAGCTCGGCCGCAACCGCGTCCCCATGCCCCGAGATCCGGCAAACCGCCACGTCGATGGAGTCGGCGCTCGTCCCGGACATCAGCCCAACGACGATCCGATCGAACTTCCGGGAGCGTTCGAGCAGGTCGGCCATCGGATGGATCATCGGTTGGATCGATTACCTCTGCCAAATGTCACAGGATGGGCGTAGAATGGCGGGAACTCATCTCTCGGAGGACCGGCGATGAAACGTACGCTCTCGGCAATCGCCTTGCTGCTCGGCCTGCCCCTCTCGGCCGCCGCCTGCCTCTGGGATCGCGACACGCCCGCCGAGGAGGCGGAGGGACTGCCCGAGGTCGTCGCGGTCCTGACCGGACGGTTTGCCAGGAATCCGCCACTATTCTACGAGATGCGCCTGGCAAGCGTCTCGGCCCGGATCCGAGAGCATCCCGAAGACCTCGGCGCCTACGACGACGCCGGCGTTGCCTGCGACCGCCTCGGCCTTGGCGACGAGGCGATCGCCTGGATGGAGAAGAAGCGCGCGCAGATGCCCATCCCTCCCCTCGATCCCGAGGCCCCCACGATCAAGGAACACCTCTATCGGTATCATGCGAACCTCGGGACATTCCTCGTCCACCGATGGATACGACTGGGGGCCGACCGGTCGAAGATCGACGAGGTAAAGGCGGCTCGTGAGGAGATCGCCCGGGCGCTCGCGATCAACCCAGACGCCCACTTCGGCCGCGAGAAATACCAGTTGCGGGCCCTCGACTGGATACTCGCTCCGCCGAAGGTTCAGCCGGGATTCGACCTGCCCAACCTCCTCGGATGGAGCTTCGACGACTACTATGGCCAGGCCACCAGCCCGAAGGAGGCGCGTGACGCCGTCCTCGGCCTCTCGGGGCTGATCGTTCTGGGGAACGCCTGGGAGAGTGTCGATATCTTCCACGCGCTGAACGTCGCCCTCCAGCGCGACTCGACCGGCTTCGAGCGCGGGCGAGAGGGGGGCCGGAACACGCTCGCATATCTCGCCTGGCTGCGATGCCGCGAGCTGATCGACGCCGGCAAGGGCTCGATGCTCGCCGACGCTCCGAAGGGCGAAGCCCTGAAGGCGATGCTCCGCAGGCCCGACTTCGTCAAGGCCGAGGAACTGCTCGACCCGGCCTTCGTGGAACTCCGCGCCGAGGCCGAGGCCTGGCAGGCCACCCGGACTTCCTTCATGCTCAGGCGGCTGAAGCAGGGCCGCCACCCCGATACCGACTCGCATTTCTGGAATGGCTACACCGAATCGCCCCCGCCGAAGCTGCCGCCGACCTCCGTCCCCCTGGCTTTTGGGTCCTGGCAGAAGAGACAGGCGCTCTTCGCCCTCTCCGCGATCGCGGGCGGTCTGGTCCTACTCATCGGGGCCACGATTGGGATCGCGGTGTGGGCGAATCGCCGGGATGGCCGCGGTGCGCGCCATCGCCGATCGGAGGCCGCGGCGGAGTTCCCATTCACCTCATGCGAGGCCTGATCGCGACGATTCGTCGCCCTTTCGCAACATCGGTCCCGCCCCGACGCCCACCTGATCCGGTGAGCTAGGATTTGGATAGAACCCGCCATCACCGGTTGCCCTAAAAAAGGACCGGGCCGTGCGCGGGGCGGTCTGAGGTACGTGCGATGAGGATACGATCAAGACGCTATGAGCGTCGGGGCACCAGCGCCGTGGAGATGGCACTGATCGCTCCGGTGTTGATCTCCCTGCTCCTGGGGATGATCGAGGCGGCCCGACTGGGAATGGTGGCCCAGCTCCTGACAACGGCGGCCCGCGAGGGGTGCCGGGTCGCGGTTCTGGACGGCATGACACAGTCCGACGTCCAGCAGCACGTCAACGACGTCCTGGCTGGCTCGGGGATCTCGGTCGGGACCGTGACGCCGACCTGTCCATCGCAGTACACCTGGACGTCGGCCCCGGCCGGCACGCCGATCACGGTCAGCCTGAGCGTGCCGTACAGCCAGGTTTCCTGGCTGAAGGTCTCGGCATTCTTCAGTAACGCGACCGTCAGTTCCTCGGCGACGATGAGCAGCGAGAGGCCCTGATTCCGACGGCCCGGTCAACGGCCGGGCCGGATTCTCGCCCTGGGAGTGAACCCGCCATGAACCCCCGGATCCGACATGCTCTCGCCGGACGCAGGGGAACGGCCGCCGTGATTGCCGCGGCCCTCCTGCCGGCGTTCATCGGTTTCGCGGCTCTATCGACTGACACGGCGGTCATCGCCGTCGCCCGGTCCCAGATGAGCACGGCCGCCGACGCTGCCGCCCTGGCCGGCGCCTGGCAACTGGCCGACGAGTACCGCGTCCGTGGCGCCACAAGCCTCACTAATGAGATCGCCGCGGCAAACACCCAGGCCGTGGCACTGGGGACCGCCAACTTCGTCATCGGACAGGCACCGGTGATCGACTCCAACGCCTCGAACCAGACCGGCGGCCAGATCATGGTCGGCTACCTCGACCCGACCAACTCCGCCTCAACCCTCAACTCGGCCGCGGCCGCGGCGTCGGAGTTCAACTCGGTCCAGGTAAACCTGCTCCGCGACACGGCCCACGGCGGCCCCGTTCCGACCGTCTTCGCTCAACTCATGGGCTTCAAGGGAACCAACATCTCGGTCTCAAGCACCGCTACGGCCCTCCCCTATTCGATCAACGGATTCCAGGCCGTCGGCTCGCTGAACGCTAACCTGCTGCCCATTGTCCTCGACTCTTCAACCTGGCAGGAGATGCTGGACGGCCTGTCCACAGATCAATATACCTACAATCCATCGACTGGACAGGTGACCTCAGGCCCGGACGGGATCTACGAGTCACAGCTCTACCCGGTCGGTAGCGGGTCGCCCGGCAACTGGGGGACGATCAAGGTCGGCGTGTCGAACAACAGCACCTCGACTCTCGCAGCGCAGATCCAGTATGGAATCACGCCGGCGCAGCTCGCGACCTATCCGAGCAGCACGATCCAGCTCGACGCGACCCAGTCGCCCCCCTCGATCATTTTTTCGGGAAATCCCGGCATCAGCGCGGGGATCAAGAGCGCCCTGAACAGTATCATCGGCAAGCCGGTGACCGTCCCAATCTACGACGAGGCCGGCGGTAACGGCAACAACGCCTGGTATCGCGTGATCGCATTCCAGCCCGCCCGGATCCTCAGCGTGAGCTTCCAGGGAAACCCCAAGTACGTGATTATCCAACCTTGCCTCCTCAACGACGCGACCGCGATCGCGGGCTCGGCGCAGTCGTGGACCTCAGGCGGGCTGATTTCGGTGCAACTGACACGATGAGGGCCGCCGCCCGCGTGAGGAGATCCACCTACCATGCGACGCCGAACCGTCCCGTGCGCGACTCTGATTCTCCTGATCGCCCTGGCCGGCTCGATCGGCCGGGGACAGACCTCCACCTCCGTCATCGACCAGGTCGAGGAAGATTGGTCCCTCGTGATCGGGACACCCAACCCCGACGAGGTCGGCCCGCAGATTACAACTTGCATGAGCCCGGTCTCTGACGGCTCGACCCCGTTCGTCGCCTTCGACATGAACTATGTCGACTACCCGTCGTTCCTCTCGGGCGGCCTCCAGGCGAAGGTCTACTCGGGCGCCACGGTCCTCGCTTACGCCTCTCAGGGCAACGATCTACTCCAGACGACCGGCGAAGCGATCACCTGGACCCAGCGGCTGAGCCTCTCCTCCTCGAATACCTTGACCTATCAGGTGGTCAACGGACAGTCGACGACCTGGGGCGCCTTCGGTCAGGCGCAAGGGTTCCCAGCGCTCACCTTCACCGCCCAGGTCAGCTCACTGGCCAACTACAGCCCAATGACCTCAGTCGGCAACTCCGGCGTCGGCTGGCAGTCCAACCGCGTCACCCAAATGACACTCACCCAGGTCCGCTACTACAGCGGAGGCCAGCTCGTCGCAACCGACACCACCTCCCGATCGGTGAACCTCTCGATCGGCCAGTGACCCCACGCGATCGCGCCCGGGCGTTGGTACAATGCCGGTCGAGGAGGTACCCCATGCCGATCCACGACTGGACCCTCGTCGACGCCGGGACCTATCACGATTTCCACCAGGGCTGGACGATCCGGATTCGCGACCGCCTGAACGGGGGCATCCTCCCGGACGGTTACTTTGCCATGGCTGACCAGAGGGTGATCGGGCCGGAGCCGGATGTCGTCGCCCTCCGGTCAGGCGGCGGCTCCGGGCCTTCGGGCGGGCTCGGCGTCGCCGAGATCCCGCCCCGGATCCGACAGGTCGCCCGGACCCAGACCGAGGCCGCCCTCTATGCGAGGAGAGCCAACCGGATCGCCATCCACCAGGGACTCGGCCGGGTCGTCTCGATGATCGAGGTCGTCTCGCCCGGCAACAAGGACAGCCGACACGCGATCGCCTCGTTCGTGGCGAAGGCCGCGGAATTCCTCCGCGTCGGCATCCACTTCCTCGTCGTCGACCCGTTCCCGCCCGGCCCGCGCGACCCCGACGGCATCGCCCAGGCCATCTGGGACCAACTCGTCGGAGAGCCGATGGAGATCCGGCCCGACCCCGGCGCCGCGTCCGTCGCCGCCTTCGACGCCGGCGAGCCCCTCACCGCCTACGCCGAGCCTATCCCCGTCGGCGGGCCCCTCCCCGACGCACCCCTCTTCCTAGCCCCCGGTCGGTACGTCAACGTCCCCCTCGAAGAGACCTATCAATCCGCCTGGGACGTCACCCCTCGACCGATCCGCGACCTCCTCCTCGCACCTTCGGCCGGCCATTGACATCTGTCTGATGTCCCTTACAATTGTCGCAAGAGCATCACCCTTCCGATCCCATTTCGATCCACGAAGAGGAGGCCGCCGATGCGACACTCGACGATCGTCGTCTGCCTGCTGCTGCTGGCGCCGACCCGGTCTCTGAGCTGTTTCGAATACACGAGCGAGGCGACGCCCGAGCTCTCAACGCCTCATCGGAGCGGCATCGAGGCAAGCGCGGGGGAAGCCTCGGCGGAGCGTCTCCGAATGGCCGGTGCCGGTGTGGCGACGATGGGATTGATCGTGGTCGTTGCGCGGGGATTTCGGCGTGCCACGAACCACGCATTCGATGAGGTCTTGCCGTCACGGTTCCGGCTTGACGCAGGCCTCGATCGAGGTGAGCTCGGGCCGAAACTTCGAGGTCATCCACGAGGATACGATGACCCTCCGCTTCGAAGCCGAGTCGTCGCTGAACGATCAATGACTACGGACGACGAACTGCTGGCCACTGACGACTCTATCCAGGATCCTCCGTAGTTCCTCGTAGGGCCGATAGCCGACGATCGCGATTGCGGGGGCATTGTCGGCGTGAAGGACCAGCGTCGGGAAGCGCTGGATCCCCCGGTATCGAATCTCGCGCAGATCTTCCTGAAACGCCGAGGCCGCCTCGGGGCCGATCAGGTCGTTGCGGAACCTCATGACGTCGAAGGTCTCGTCGGCGAGTTCGTCGGCGATTGCGAGCAGAACCTCGGCGCGGGCGATGTTCTGGCGGCCGATCATCGCCACATCACGGAGCCGCCGCAGATAGGACGCACCCGGTGCGGGTGCGGGACCCTGGAGCCCGGCCGCCCTGACAGCCAGGCAGGCCGGGTATGATGACTCCGGAGGGTCGTCGTGCCCGAGGCGCTCATCGATCGCGACGCCCATGACTTGCCCGACATGATACCAGTGCGCCGCCATCTGCGAGGGGTTGTGGATTGAGTGGACCGGGTCGCGAAACGCCCGCCAGTCGACGATCATCCCACCCATCGCATACCGGACGACGTACCGGCCGGCCGATTCTTCCAGGAACCGGCTCCATTGCGGTTCGAAGGCCCAGCTCCAGGGGCAGAGCGGGTCGGTGTAGTACGTTACCTCGACGGCCGCCTCGGCTGTGGCCGAAGCGTCCGACGCATTCTCATCCATCGACGATCCCTCCGCGGCGCAAGAGGCCGGGCCACCGTTCTGTCATCGTCCGTCCTGTGCCACCTTCGGGCTGGCGAGGTCGGATTGAGGACCTGGAGGAGATCGGGCATGTGGGTCTACATGGGAGGCCGCTCAGCCCTGGCCGACCACTACCGACGATGTCGGACGAGCGCCCTCGAGCCAGAGCTGCGCCGAGGCCGCTGGCACAGTCTCGCAGAATGAAGCCTCGACGCGATGCCGCGAGGCCTGCCGACTCGCCGAGCAGTCCTGCCGCCGCGCTCTTGAGATCCACGCCGTCTGATCGGGAAATTTCGAGAATCAGACTGACCGAAACAGGGAAAATGCCATGATCGACGACATCATGGAAGAGACGCTCCGAGGCGCCGATACCGAGGAGCCAGGTCGATCGTCGAGTTCGTGCAGCGGGCCGACCGAGTCGAAGGACTCATCCGCCGGCGCGCTGGGGCGTCAGGCCGACGTGACCTCAGCCGTCACCGACCCCGGCCCGACCTCCTGATCGACCGAATTCCCTCGGGGACCCTCAGCCGGTTGACCGTCGGAACGCCAGAGGCGACAATGCCCGGCAGTCATCAACCAACCGGACACGAAGATTCCACGGGAAGACCATGAGCAAGATCGTCCTGCTGCGCCACGGGGAGAGCGTCTGGAACAAGGAGAACCTCTTCACGGGCTGGACCGACGTCGACCTCTCGGACCAGGGTCGGATCGAGGCAAAGCGCGCCGGCGAGGTCCTCAAGGCGGAGGGGTTCACCTTCGACCTAGCCTTCACGTCGGTCCTCAAGCGGGCGATCCGGACCCTCTGGACGGTCCTCGACGAGCTGGACCTGATGTGGATCCCGGTCGAGCACTCGTGGCGGCTCAACGAGCGCCATTACGGGGCCTTGCAGGGCCTGAACAAGGCGCAAACCGCCGCGAAGTACGGCGACGAGCAGGTCCTGATCTGGCGGCGGAGCTACGACGTCCCACCGCCGGCGCTCGAGGAATCCGACCCGAGGTTCCCCGGCACCGACCCGCGCTACCGAGACCTCAAGCCGAATGAAGTGCCCCGGACCGAGTGCCTCAAAGACACCGTCGCGCGGTTCCTGCCGTACTGGCACGGCTCGATCGTCCCGCAAATCCAGGCCGGCAAAAAGGTCCTGATCGCCGCGCATGGCAACAGCATCCGGGCCCTGATCAAGTACCTCGACAACGTCTCCGACGAGGAGATCGTCGGCCTGAACATCCCGACCGGCGTCCCGCTGGTCTACGAGGTCGACGACCAGATCAAGCCGATCAAGCACTACTACCTCGGCGACGCCGAGGAAATCGCGAAGGCCGCGGCGGCCGTCGCTAGCCAGGGGAAGGCGAAGTAGGGAGGCCGGGGCGCGATTCTCATCCGTGCATCGTCGCCGCTCCGGTTTCCAGATTGACCGCGATGAGCAGATCGCCGCCGTCCTGTATGACCTCGGGCGGATGGAAGACGAACCTGACGACCCAGGACACCGGATGCTTGGTGTTCCTGCTCCGGATCGCGAAAGGATCGGGAAATGCGCCGGTGCATCGGCCGGATTCGCCGCCGGGTAACCCGGCGACGAACTCGGTCGCCCGGCGTGTTGCCTCGGCTGCCGCCTCTTCTCGCGTGAACCGGAGGCGTGGCAAGGGAGCGCTCCTTATTCCATGGCGCCCGGCGACTTGATCCCTCTCGCTGTCCGCCGCCCAGAACAGACCCGTCCCCGCCGGTGTGCTACGGGTTCAGATGGCGGGCCGGGCTCAGGGTGCGTCCGGCGCCTCATCGGGCCGGTCCTCTTCATCGCCGGGGATGTCGAGGCTCTCGGCGACGAGCCAGGGAATGTCTCGGGCACCA
Organism: Planctomycetales bacterium; assembly: GCA_027451455.1. Taxonomy (GTDB): domain Bacteria; phylum Planctomycetota; class Planctomycetia; order Isosphaerales; family Isosphaeraceae; genus JAKAUH01. Next base: position 9,575 of record DAIDJI010000042.1, read on the forward strand.
TGCAGGACCCGAAGAACCTCGATCCCACCTTCGATTGAGCGGTAGCAAATCACATATTTCTTGAAGCGGGAGACGGGGCTGAGGCGAATCCCCTCGAAGAGTGGATCGTCCGCCTCATATCGGGCCCCTGTCCCCGGGAACTCGGCAAGCCTCCGAAATGTCGCCTCGACCTCTCGCAAGAAGCGATGGGCCGAGGGGAGCCGGGTCTGTCCGATATGGAAGAAGATATCGGCCAGGTCATGACGAACAAGACGGTGACGACGGACGACGGGGCTCATCGCCTGGACGGCTCGCGTGCGAGCCGCTCAAGCCCCTCCCGCTCGATCTCCTCCCAGTCCTCGCGGGTCATCGGCTCGGAAGGCCCGCTCTCGAGTGCTTCGCGTAACTTCGCCTCGAAGGCCAGCTTGGCCTGCCGCTTCTGAACATCGCGGATGACCGAGCGGAGATACTCGCTAGTCGTCCCGAATCCCTCCTTCGCCGCCTGATTCTCGACGAAGGTCTTCATCTCATCCGGCAAAGAGATATTCATGGTCGCCATGGTAAAACCTCCTTGTCGATTAGCATACCCTCTTTGGCAAAGTTTGCCAAGGCTCCGAGTGCCGGAGCTTCTCCACTTCATCATCGCCCCGATGTCCGCTCAGAACAATGTGTAGATAAACGGCGCCGCGGCGGTGCTCGACAGGAAGATCAGCACGCCCAGCAGCAGCATCACAATCACGATCGGCGCCAGCCACCACTTCTTGTTCTGCGCCAGGAACGCCCAGAACTCGGCCGCCAGGCTCTCGCCCTGGGCGTCGGCGGCGGCCTTCTCGAACTCGCTCGGCATGCGGGGGGTGGTCTCGCTCATGGCCCTCGTCCTGTCCAGAAAGATGCTCGGATCGTCCGATCAGAACTGCTTGAAATAGCTCCGGACGTCGACCGGGGCCGGCTTCGGCTCCCAGTACGACTCGACCCCGGCGCGTCGAGCGCGCCGCAATGGGTCGCGGCCGATCGCCCGGAAGATCAGCGCGATCGGCGTGAACATCCCGAAATACAGGATCAACAAGATCACCTGCGAGATGGTCCAGCCGATCGGGAAGGCCAGGACCATCCAGCCGATGTAGACCGTCCGGACCCACTCGGGCCGGGTCAGGCCGGCGACGCCGACGACCAGCGCCAGCGCCACGATCGAGAAACCCAGTTGCACATGCCCCCGACGGAACGCCTCCCAGAGGCCCATCCCGCCGAAAACGATGAGCCAGAGCCCCGCGAACTGCCGGAGAGTCTTCCGGTCCGGGTGGAACGGGATGTCGGACCACTGCATCGTCAGCCTCGCCGGTCGGTCAATCGAGCTGGAACTGCGCCAGGTAGGCCCCGCGCGCCTCCAGCCCGGCCTCGCGCGCCGCCTCGTCCTTCACGATCACGATATCTTCCAGAACCAGGGCGTCCATGTCGGTCGCCAGGAAGCACCGATACGCATCCTCCGGAGAGCCGACGATCGGCTCGCCCCGGACGTTGAAGCTCGTGTTCACCAGCACCGGGCACCCCGTGAGCCGCTCGAACGCCTCCAGCAATCGAGCGAACCGAGGATTGCGTTCCTCGTCGACCGTCTGGATCCGGGCGCTGTAATCGACGTGCGTCACCGCCGGGATCTCGGATCGGACCACGTTGACCCGCTTCCGCAAGTCCGGGTCGTTCGCCATGACGCGGAGCGCCTCAGGATCGACCGGAACCCGCCGATCCTCCCGGACAGGGGCCACCAGAAGCATGTACGGGCTCTCGTGCTTCGGGTCGAGGTCGAACCACTCAGTGGCCCGGTCGCGAAGGACCGCTGGGGCGAACGGGCGGAAGCTCTCGCGGAACTTGATTTTGACGTTCATCGTCGCCTGCATCGCCGGCGAACGGGGATCGCCCAGGATGCTCCGTGCCCCCAGAGCCCTCGGGCCAAACTCCATCCGGCCCTGGAACCAGCCCACCACCTTCCCCTCGGCAAGCAGCCCGGCGACGTGCTCCATCAGCTCGGCCTCGTCGTCAAACCGGCGCCCCGATCCCCCCTGCCTTGCCAGGGCCCGCTCGATCTCGTCGGTGGTGAACCTCGGCCCGAGCAGGCTCCCCTGCTGAGCGTCGCGACCTCCAGGCGACCGGGGCCGGTCCAGGAGCTGATGCCAGACAAAGAGCGCCGCGCCAAGCGCCCCGCCGGCGTCACCGGCCGCCGGCTGAATCCAGATGTCGTCGAACTCCCCCTCGCGGAGCAGCCGGCCGTTCGCCACGCAGTTCAAGGCGACGCCCCCGGCGAGGACCAGATGCTTCATCCCCGTCTTCTGTCGGATGTGCCGGCCGATCCGCAGAACCGCCTCCTCGGTGACGTCCTGGATGCTCGCCGCGAGGTCCATGTGCCGCTGCTCGAGCGGCGACTCGGGCGCCCTCGGCGGCCCGCCGAAGAGACGGTGGAACCGCGCGTTGGTCATCGTCAGCCCCTGGCAGTACTGGAAGTAATCCATCTCCAGCCAGAAGCTACCGTCGGGCTTCAGGTCGATCAGCTTTTCCAGGATCTGGTCGCGATAGATCGGCCGGCCGTAAGGCGCCAGCCCCATCAACTTGTACTCGCCGCTGTTGACCTTGAATCCGCAATAATAGGTGAACGCCGAGTAGAGCAAGCCCAGCGAGTGCGGGAACGAGATGTGGTCCGTCAGCCGGATCCGGTTCCCCTCGCCGACACCAAACGCGGCGGTCGTCCACTCGCCGACGCCGTCGAGCGTCAGGATCGCGGCCGAGTCGAACGGCGAGGGGAAAAAGGCGCTCGCAGCGTGGGTCTCGTGGTGGTCGGCAAAAACCAGCCGTGCCCGGGCCGCTCCGCCAAGTCCCCGGCGGATCGTCCCCCGCATGTGCAGCTTGTCCTTCAGCCAGAGCGGGATCGCCAGGCGGAAGCTCCGGAACCCCGAGGGCGCGTAGGCCAGGTACGTCTCCAGGAGCCGCTCAAACTTCGTCAGGGGCTTGTCGTAGAAGGCGACGTAGTCGAGGTCATCCGCCGTGATCCCGGCCTCTCGCAGACAGGCCTCCGCCGCCCGCGCCGGGAACGCCGCATCATGCTTCTTCCGACTGAACCGCTCCTCCTGCGCCGCCCCGACAATCCGTCCGTCGACGACCAGTGCTGCGGCGCTATCGTGATAGAATGCAGAAATCCCCAGGATCGCGGCCATGCGTCGCCTCTCTGCGGAGCGGCCAGGGGAAGGATCCCACGGGGCGGATACGGGGAGGAATGGCCTCCGGTCCTGAGGCCAGATTTGCCCCGCATCCCCCCATCGGGTGCTATCATAGCGGAGGGGGAACGAGCGTGCCATGCCCTCCGTGCGAGGGACGATGTTCACTCAAGGCAACATTAACGCCCCATGGAGACCTCGGGCCTGGTAATCTGGTTCGCGGGAAGAGATAGTAGGTAGTGGGTCGTGTCAACCCCCAGGATCTCCCTGCGCAACTGTGCGAGGATCGCCGGGCCCTTCATTCTCTCGTGGAGAAGCGAGATCGCGTTCCGCACCATGACATCGATGCCAATGAATCGTCTGATCGTCGAGCCCCGCGGGGCGTCGACCGGTTCGAGCTCCCGGGCTCGGGCCTCGATCTCGCCATGGGCCTGGCTGGCAGTGACCTGCCTGCTATTGGGCGCTTCGGGCGGGGTCCGGCTCTGGCGAGAATGGGGCTTCTGGAGCCTGGCCGAGCGGAGCGCGGCCTGCCCCTTCCAGTTAGCCGACCTGTCGAGGTCGATGGGAGCCTGGCAGGCCATTGACGACAAGGAAATTCAACTCGACCCCGAGATCGCCCGGATCGCCGGTGCCTCCGAACACATCACCCGGAACTACCTGGACCCGAAGACCGGCGAGCGGGCTGCGGTCCTGGCCCTGTACGGCCCGAGCACCGAGGCCTATGGTCACGTCCCCGAGATCTGCTACCCCTCGGCCGGCTACAAAATCTACAAGGGTCCGATCGACAGCGAGATTCGCATCCCTGGGCTGAAGCAGCCGGTCCGGTATCGTTGGGCGATCTACGCCAAGCGAGAGGGAGACATCCCACGACTGGAGGAGGTCTACCATACCTTCCTTTACGCCGGGGAGTGGCTGCCCGATATCTCGGATCGATGGAAGATGTTCCGCTACCATCCCTCACTGTTCAAGATCCAGGTGGCGCACCCCATCACGGGGGGCCTGCCCGAGCCGGGTAAGGGACCGATCCCAGAGCTGCTCTCAAGGTTCGTCCGCGAGATCAACGAGCGGCTAGCCAGCTCGGGCCCCGCGGTCGTCGCTCCGCCAACAGCCGGGGCTCCCCCCTCTTCCTGAGGAGCCCATCCGGCGGCACTTCCGAAATCCTCGCTCTTTACCCCACCGGGGACCCCGCTCAGGTCGATGTCGAATCCGACTCGATTGGGTCCCGCAGCCACCCATCCGCCTTCTGACGGGGGATAGGGAGAGCCCGGGCCGCTGCCACGATCAACAGACCCAGGCCGCCGACCAGCAGGACCAGCAGCAACGCCGGGGTCAGGTAGAGCGCCAGGAGGATCGGAACCAGCCGAGACCGGCTCCCGCCATCCCGGTCGCGATCCGAGACCTTCCCTTGCGTCCTCACTCCGGGCAACGCCCGGGTCCATCCATATGATGTCGCCATTGGCGATCCTCCCCGCATCCTGTCCCGGATGATCCGTGGGCCTACCCCCCGATGCCTCTACCCCGCCCGCCGTCACGCAGGAGGACAGCCCACAGTATGATTGAGGTAGTCTTGCGGGGCGACGTCCAAATCCCGGGCCTCTCCGGGCCATGCCCCACGGGGCCCGGACTGCGCCCTATCCTTCATTATCATAAGGCGCCGATGGGGACGGTGCTGAGGGAGATGCCCCCGCGTTCCGCTCTCGGAATAAGTTGCCGGGCCAAATCCCGGGCTGCCACCCGGCGGCCCGGAAGACAACCCGGCGCATGGGCCTCCGCTCGATACCCTGCACCCGGGATACAAGCTCCTCCTTTACCATTGTTGCTGAATATGGCGGCCTACCGGTAGGCATTGGTCATGGGTTTCGCAATCGCAAGGAGGGGGAGATCCTCCGATCATGCTAAAAAGCTCCAGTACAAGGACATAAGAAGCACCAAAAAGCGGGGGAGGCGGGGAGGCGAGGGAGGGATGTTGCCGCAGATCAACGTGGGCCACAGCCGGGGCGGTCCAAGGGGATGGACACGCAATTTTAATTTGACGAGCCCGAACGGGGTCGATTAAAGTTTGACGAGCGAAATTGAGGACGAAATGCCACCAGGAACAGCGAGTACCACGCCCACCCGGTCCCATCAGTCCGGCGGGCGGATCGACCCCTCACCGGGGACGTCCCGTCGCAATGGCGATGGGTTGACCTGACCGCGGACGGCGAAGCCACGCAAATCCGCCCTCCCCACACCGCGGCCCCGAGATGCTCCCAGGATTGACCTCTTAAGGACGATCCGGACTGATATTCATCCCAGAGAGCGACCTCCGATCATGGACACCCTCGACCGGCCCGACTCGAACGTCCCGGCCCGATATCCGTCGGAGGCCCCCCGGCCGCCGGCGTCCATCGCTCCGATGCCCCGGGAGCTGGCCCTGGCCGCCCCGGCCGGACCGCAGATCACTCCCCGCGTCCTGCTCCGTGGGCTCAGCCGGCACTGGTGGCGAATCGTCCTGGGATGGGTCGTGCTCTCCACGCCGCTGGCCTACGCCATCTACGCCGTCGTTGAGCCGACCTACGAGGCGGCAAGCCTGCTTCGCGCCGAACCCTCGGTGGAGGTGCTCAACGATCCGGGGCTGCACGGCGAGAAGGATATGAATCAGATTCGTCCCTATCTGCGAACCCAGGTCCAGCTTATCAAGAGCGACAAGGTTCTCGACGCGGCGCTGGCACGGACCGAGATTCGCAACCTGCCGATGGTCCGCTCGTCGAAGGACCCCAGGGCCGAACTCCGCCGCGAACTGATCGTGGAAATTGTCGGCAACGACACCTATCTGATCTCGGTCGCACTCGCCTCGAAGGACCCGTCCGAGGCGGCGGCCATCACCAATGCGGTGGTCGACGAGTACCTCGCGGTGCTCAAGCGTCGTTCGATCTGGGTGAGTTGCTGCGGTGAGATCGCGTCCATAGCGTCCCAGAACCGACGGTGATCACGGGCG
>DAIDJI010000043.1 GCA_027451455.1 Planctomycetales bacterium
GCGGACCGGGCGGCCGGCCGGGCACGCTGTCTGCCGATGATCCACGTCGAGGTCGGGATGCCGATCGTGGTCGGGCACGCCGGAATCCGCGTGCAGCCGATCGAGCGATCGCGGGAGGTCGGAGCCTTTGGCTTCATGGGCTCGACCGTTTCCAGCGAGAAGCCGAAGTCAGTGAGCTTGCAGGGGGTGGTCGAGACGATCCGGTCAACGCGAGCGGCAGGCAAGAAGGTGCTGCTCGTTGGGGGTCCGGCGATCGTGCATACCGGGTCGGCGCCCCATGTCGCCCGGCTGATTCGCGAGGGGTGGATCCAGACCCTTTTTGCTGGAAACGCCCTCGCCACCCACGACATCGAGCAGGCGATCTACGGGACGAGCCTGGGCGTCTCACTCTCGCGCGGCGAGCCCATCGAGCACGGTCACGAACATCACCTCCGCGCCATCAACACGATCCGACGCCTGGGCGGAATCGCCCGCGCCATCGAGTCGGGCGTCCTGAAATCCGGAATCATGTACGAGGCGACCCGCGCCGGGGTCGACGTGGTGCTGGCCGGCTCGATCCGCGATGACGGCCCGTTGCCCGAGGTCATCACCGATACCCTGGTCGCCCAGGACCGAATGCGCGACGCCATTCGCGACGTCGGCTTTGCCCTCCTGATCGCCACGGCGCTGCACTCGATCGCGACCGGCAACCTCCTGCCGGCAAGCGTCAAGGTCGTCTGCGTCGACATCAACCCAGCGACCGTCACCAAACTGGCCGATCGCGGCACCTTCCAGACGATTGGCCTGGTAACCGACGTCGAGCCGTTCCTGCGGTCACTCGCTTCTTTGTTATAGTTCTCTGTTATTTGGACTTAGTCATTTGTTCTGGGTGGGCCATCGCACCTGGTCGCCCGAGAGTCGCTCCTCGCCCGCGGAGCCCGGTCGCCAGGAACCAAGTACAAAGAACAAATTACAAAATACAAATGACAAAAATCCTGATGTGTCCCCCAGATTACTTTGGGATTGAGTACGAGATTAACCCCTGGATGAACGTCCGGGTCGGGAGCGACACGGATCGATCGCGACGTCAGTGGGGGGATCTGGTCGCCGAGCTGGAGGGACTGGGGGCAACGGTCGAGCGAATGGAGCCGGTCAGCGGCCTTCCCGACCTGGTCTTCACGGCCAACGCGGGGCTTGTTTATCGGGACATCTTCCTTTGCTCGGAGTTCCGGTACGAGGTGCGCCGGGGCGAGGCCGAGCACTTCGCGGCGTGGGCCGGCGCGCACGGGTTCGAGGTCATCCGGATGCCGCCGGGATTTTACTTCGAGGGCGCCGGCGACGCACTCTTCTGCGGCGAGACGCTTTTCGCCGGTTATCGGTTCCGGAGCGATGTCCGGAGCCACCAGTGGGTCGCTGATCGGCTTGGGGTCGAGGTCCTGCCGATGGAGCTGGTCGATCCGCGATACTATCACCTGGATACCTGCTTCTGCCCGCTGGCGCCCGGCTGGGCGATCTACTACCCAGGGGCCTTTGACGAGTACGGTCGGTCGGTCCTGCGTGACCGGATTCCCAATCTCATCGAGGTGGCACCCGAGGAGGCGGCCTCGTTCAGTTGCAACGCGGTCGTGGTCGGTCGGTCGGTGGTACTGAATCGCGGGGCGTCGAAGCTCGCCGATTCGCTCCGCGAGGCCGGCTTCAACACCCACCCGCTGGAATTTTCTGAGTTCATCAAATCGGGCGGAAGTGCCAAGTGTTTGACGCTCCGGCTCGACGGTGAGGAAGCAGCGGCCTGGGCTCACGGGGAGTGATCGCGAATGGAAACGCTCTACATCTTGAGACATGGGATCGCGGTCGCCCCCGGGACCCCCGGCATTGCCGACGACGACCGCACACTCACCCCGAAGGGCCGAAAGCGACTGCGCGAGATCGGCCGCGGACTGAGCCGGCTCGACCTGAATCCCGATCGGATCGTCACCAGTCCACTCCCTCGCGCGGGCGAGACGGCGGAAATCGTCGCCGAGTCGATGGGGAAAGGAGGCCTCGTTGAGGTTGACGACGTCCTGCGATCGGGCAGCGATCCGACCGCGATCCGAGATTGGCTCCGAGGCCGACGCGAGGCCCGGCTGATGATCGTCGGCCACAACCCAGCGCTCTCCGACCTGATCGCGCTTCTGGTCGTCGGCGAGAGTTCGTCCGGGCCGGTCTGCGAGCTGAAGAAGGGCGGGATCGCCGCCCTCCGGCCGCTACCCGGCGGAGCGGATCGATTCGAACTGGAATGGATCGCGACGCCCCGACTGATCCGGCGGCTCTCGTCCGTGAAACCGCGTCCCCGGGGATAATCGAGGAAAGGGATACTGTTGACCGAGGTCGGGCCGTTCGACCTCATCTCGCCCGACTCCCGCGGCTCCGCAGAGACGACGATTCACGACGCGCAGCATTGACGAAATCCTGGGAAGCGGATATCATCAGGAGTTGAACAACGGCTCGCGACGGGCGTGTTGCGATCCCGGCCAGGGTGGCCCCGTGGTGCAAGCTCTGCATCATTGGGCTTTTTTCTTGCGCCGGCCGTTCGTCTCGCAACGAGCGGGCAGGAGGTGATCATGCGGGCCCACAACCTGAACGCTGTCCATCCGTCCCATCATCACGTGGTTCCGTTCGATCCCGGCTATCGGATCGTCGTCCGGACGGTCCTCTGGGCGATCGCGGGGCTGGTGTTCCTCGGGTTCGCCATCTGGTGGGCCCTGACCTGACTTGACCAAAATCAAGACGATCCGGCCCGATGCCCCGGGCCGATGGAGGAAGACGCCGATGATCCCGAAAAATCGGAGACGGCTGGTCCTGGGCGTCGCGACCGGCCTGGCGATCGTCACGACGTACCTGGCGGCGCACGCTCAGGAGCCCGGCCACCGGACCCGTGCTGAGTTCATGCGGATGAAGCTCGAGTATTCCAAGCAGGTTCTCGAAGGGCTGACGCTTGAGGAGTATCCGAAGATCGTCCAGGGCGCGAAGGCCCTCAAGAAGCTTAGCCAGGCCGCCGAGTGGGAGGTCGATACGATCCCCGATCCCAGCGAGTACCTCGCCTTCACCAACGAATTCCAGCGCCTGGCCGACGAGCTGGCCAAGAAGGCCGGCGAAAAGAACATTGACGGTGCCACGCTGACCTATCTTCGGCTGACAATGAACTGCGTCAACTGCCACAAGTACGTCCGCCGGGAGTCCCGATGATTCACAGACCCGGACAGGGCGGATAACATCGACGGGGACCGTCGCCGTTGCGGCGGCTGGATGTCCGGGGACCCCGAAGCGCCATGATCGTCGCCCGACCCGATGCCGGGATCATCGAGGTCTCTCTCGATTCGGAAGAAGAGACCGCGCGCCTCGGCCAGGCGATCGCCGAGGTGATCGAGGTCGGGACGGTCGTCGGTCTGATCGGGCCGCTCGGCGCCGGCAAGACCCGGCTCACGCGTGCCCTGGCCGAGGCGCTGGGGGTCGATGCCGGCGCCATCTCGAGCCCGACCTTCGTCCTGATCCAGGAATACGAGGGCCGGGTTCCGGTCCATCATTTCGATACTTACCGGCTGACCTCTCCCTCGGCGTTTGAGGACCTGGGTGTCGGCGAGTACTGGAACGCGGGCGTCTCGATCGTGGAATGGGCCGACCGGGTCGCCGAATGGCTACCGCCGGATCGATGGACGATCACCATCGAACCGACCGGGCCGACGTCCCGACGCGCCCGGATCGAGCTCCCGCCCGGCAGGGCCGATCGACTGGTCGAGGCCATCGACAGAAAGGGGTCCTCGTGCGGGTCCTGGTGATCGAGGATGAGCCCGACCTGGCCCGGGGTCTGGTCCAGGCCCTCCGTGAAGAGGGATACGCCGCCGACCACGCCGACGACGGTAACGAAGGGCTCCGCAAGGCGACCGACTGCGAGTACGAAGCGATCGTCCTCGACCTCCAGCTCCCGGGCCTCGGCGGACTGGATGTTCTCCGGCGGCTCCGCGCCCGGCGGAAGACCCCGGTGCTCATCCTCACGGCGCGCGACGGCGTGGGCGACCGCGTCGTCGGGCTCGACGCAGGTGCTGATGACTACCTGGTCAAGCCGTTCGCGCTCTCGGAGCTGCTCGCCCGACTTCGAGCGCTGATCCGGCGCTCGGTCGGGCAGGCCGAGACGGTCATCCGAATCGGCGAGGTCGCCATCGAGACCTCCACGCGGACCGTCACCCGAGACGGCGAACCAGTCGCGCTGACCGCCCGCGAATACGCTCTGCTCGAATTGCTGGCCCACTATCGCGGCAAGCTGATCACCCGGTCGGTCATCTACGACCGACTCTTCGGCGACGACGACGACACGCTCTCGAACGTCGTCGAGGTCCACGTCTCGCACATCCGAAAGAAGCTGGGGAAGGACCTTATTGTCACCCGACGCGGGCAGGGTTACCTGATCGATGCTTAGGTCGCTTCGATGGCGATTACAGGCCTGGCACGCGATGATCCTGCTGCTGGTGGTCGCAGGTTCGGGGACGTCGTTCTACCTGGTCGCGGCGCGGGCGCGGCTTGACGAGATTGACGCCGAACTGCTCTCCGGCGCCCGGGTGATGGAGGGTGTCCTCCGGGCGATGATGCCGCCGGGCCGGCGTCCGCCGATCCCGCCATTCGGCCCGCCACCATTCGGCCCGCCGCCGTTTGGCCCGCCGGGACGTCCGGGATTCAGACCCGGTGCGCTCGGGTTGCCCAACTCGCTCCTGGAGCGATATCCCGAGCAGCCGCCTTACCTCGTGATCCGGCATCCGGACGGCACCGTGATGCGCGCCGATCCGATGCCGCCCAAGGCCCCTTCCGATGATGAGGTCGGGCCCGGCCGGGAGTGGCACGCCCGGCGCAGGGGGATGCTCCGTGAGGTCACGCTGATGGGCCCGGGTCGGACACAGATCACCGTCGGCCGCTCGATCGGCCGAGAGCTGGGCGAACTGCACCGGCTCGCCTGGCGACTGACGATTGCTGGCCTGGGCGTCTTCGCCTCTGGGCTGGCGGGCGGATGGTGGCTCTCGTCGCGGGCCGTCCGGCCGATCCGGGGTATGAGCGAGGCCCTCGCCCGGATCAACGCCAGGCGCCTCTCCGAACGGATCGACGTCGAGGGGATCGACGCCGAGCTGGCAGGGCTCGCGGGGATGCTCAACGAGATGCTCGGCCGGCTGGAGGTCTCATTCGAGCAACAGGCGCGGTTCACCGCCGACGCCTCGCACGAGCTGCGTACGCCTCTCTCGGTAATCCTTGCGCACATCGAGCTGGCCCTCGCGCGGCCACGATCGATCAACGAATACCGAGAAGCCCTCACCACCTGCGCCCGGGCCGCCGGGCGGATGAAGGCAATGGTCGACGACCTTCTCACCCTGGCCCGCGCCGACGTCGGCCAGCTCGAACTGAAGGCCGAGCCGGTCGACCTGCCGGCCATCGCGGAGGAGTCGGTCGAAATGCTCCAAACACTTGCCGAGCGCCGGGGCGTGACGATCGGTTTCGAGGGCGGTCCTGCGATCGTCGCTGGCGATCCGGGCCGGCTCGGACAGGTCGCCGTTAACCTGCTCACCAACGCGATCCTTTACAACCGGCCCGGCGGGCGAGTTGCGGTCTCGACTGCCCTCAAGGACGGTGAAGCGGTGCTGACCGTCTCCGATACGGGCGTCGGCATCCCCGAATCGGACCTCTCGATGCTCTTCCAGCGGTTCTACCGGGCCGACCCGGCGCGCTCGCGCGAACACGGCGGGAGCGGGCTCGGCCTGGCGATCTGCCGGAGCATCGTCGAGGCCCACGGCGGGCGAATTGACGTCGCGAGCCGGAGCGGCGAGGGGACGACCGTCACCGTCCGGCTGCCTGCTGCACCAGTGGATTGAGGGACGAACCCGAAGAAGGCAGACGAGCGATCGGGATTCAATGAGAGGGCGGTTGAGGGTGGAGGAGATCTTCCAGTCTCCGCTGGTGATACTGGAAGTGTCGGCGAGCCAGGAGGTTGCCCGGGGCCCATTCCATGGCCTCGCGGTCGGCACTGACGCATTCGCGCAGGTTCAGCACGATGGTTTCCCGAATCGCGGGCTTGCGGGCGGGGTCAGTCGCCGGGTTATCGTGATCCTGCCACGCATTCTTGTAAATTTGCTCATGAGCGTAGGCGAGGAGGAGGAGGCGGGTGTACGAGCCGTCGGCCCCTTCTCGCTGCATCCGCAGGGCCAGCGCCATCAAGCGATCGGCGCACTGTTGAGCTCGATCAAGCTGCTTCCGTCGACGTCGGAGAGACGCTAGCTCCTTGAGCGATTCGGCAAATTTCAGGGCCGTCTCGGATGGAACGGAGGCCGTTGGCCCATCGGGATCGTCGAGACCGAGTGCGTGGACCGCCGCCTCCGCCCAGGCGTCGGGGGGCAGGCGGTCCACCTCGGGCGAGCCGAGGCTTCCGGCGCGGCCGGGCCAGGGCGGCAGTTCAATCCCGAACTCCCGTTCGAAGATCGGTGCGGATACCCGGAGAACGATGACCGTCGAATCGACCTGGTCCCGGGGCACCTCAGCGAGCTTCCGACGGTTGGCCAGGAGAAGTGCCCGGGCCTCGTCGATTCGCCCGGCCTCGACGAACCGCCTGGCCAATCCCTGGCGTCTAATGATGAGACTCGTGAGATGGAAGGAGCCAGGCTCGGATACGAGGGCTTCTTCCGCGAGTTTGATGGCCCTGTTATACAGATCGGTAAATTCCTCGAAGTTCCCATCCTTGTCGGCATATTCACTGAGTCTAGAGAGAATCCAGAACTCCCAATTTCGAGCATCCTCGGGGAATAGGCGACGGGCCTCCCTGGCATCGCGGAGGCTGTTTTTGAGCACTTCGCGACTCTCGTCCCCTCGCGATTCGACTTCGAGTGCCGAGCTAAGCCCCTGATCGACGGCCAGCAACTGTGAGTAGTAAGCGCGGCGATCGGGGAGTTGGTCGGCCAGCGCGACGAGGTCACGGCGAGCCACTCGGAGGAGTTCGATCTTGCGATTCGGGTCGATGTCTCTGGACTGTCCGCCCGCCGCGCCGGCGTTCAGGTCGATCAACTCGCCGAGCAACCTGGCGGCCTGGGCGAGATAGGTCTCGGCCCGACTGCGCTGGGATTCGGCATGGCGCCAGAGGACAAACATCCCGACAAACCCGCCTGAGATCGCCACAATCAGCGCCAAAACCAGCGCGGCGACCGTGGGATATCGACGGCACCATCTCCCTGCCTTTTCCACGGTCGAGATGGGTCGGGCCGAGATCGGGAGGCCCTTGACGAATCGTCGGAGGTCGTGGGCGAGGGCACCGGCCGACTCTTACCGCCGCGCCGGATCCTTGCGGAGGCACTTCAGGCAAATGGTCTCCAGGTCGCGGGGGATGCCTGGGTCGAGCCGACGGGGCGAGACCGGGTCCTCATGGCGGATCTGGTCGAGCGTCTCGGCAACCGAGCGGGCCGCGAACGGCGGACGACCGGTGATCGCGTGGTAGAGCAGGGCCCCCAGCCCGTGAACGTCGGTCGCCGGGCTAAGGCGGTCACGCTGGTTGCTGACCTGCTCGGGCGCCATGTACCCGGGTGAACCGACCGGCACGCCAGTTCCGACCGTTCCCGAGGCGGTGGGCTCATCTTGCCAGGCGAAGGCCAGACCAAAGTCGGCCACCTTCGGCGTGGCCTCCTCGCGGGGCGCGTCCGGGGACGCGTCCATCAGAATGTTCGACGGCTTGAGGTCGCGGTGAAGCAGGCCCTCGCGATGGATCGCGTCCACCGCATCGGCAATCTGAGCCATCAATCGGGCCGCATCAGTCGGCGCATACGGGACCTTCAGCCGATCGGAGAGCGTCCCGCCCGGGATGTATTCCAGGACGAGGTAGAGCCAGCCCTCGGACTCACCGATCTCATGGAGCCGGACCACATTTTCATGTCGGAGTCTGGAGAACGACCGGGCCTCGCGGAGCCACCGGACATGCTCGCGTGAGCCAGCCGCTGTCCCGCTTCGGACGACCTTGAGCGCCACCCATCGGTCGAGGTTCGGCTGCCTCGCCAGGTAGACGACGCCCGCGCTCCCCCGACCCAGCTCCCCCTCGATGACAAATCCGGGGAGCCTCGGCCAGTCGTCCCTCGGCCGGAGTTCGGGCACCTTCCGATCGGCGGCGTCATTCCGGATGAGTCGATTCAGGACCGATTGGCAGCCGGGACAACCGGCAATGTGTTCTTCCAGCGTCGAGGGCGTTTCGCCGTGGCTCGGATCGAGTGCGAGGCGAGCCAGGGTTGCGGACGAGGGGCACGATCTCATGCTCAGGGCTCCCCACGATGATCATCGGGGTTGGGCTTGCATCGACGCAAGCCGGCGCTGGACCTCGGAACTGAGCATCCGATCGACGCGGCGGTCGCCATAATGCTGCCTGCACCTCGACCGCCAGCAGAGCCAGCGCCTTTAATTCTCAGCGGCCTGGGATGTGTCTCGTTTGCCCTTCGATTTGAGGAAGTCGTCGAGCTTTCTAGAGTTCGCGCGACCCGTCGTCGAACACTCCTACCTCAGCCAGCGTCGGCCGGGGGAACTCCAGGAACCGACTGAGCAGGTAATCCCGCCCCCAGTCCTCGTTCTCGATTGCGTCCAGGGGCGGGAGGTCCAGGACGCCGAGGCGCTCCGCGAGAATCGCGTACGCCTCGGCAACGCCCAGCTCCACGATCGGAGTCAACTCCACGACGACGGCCTCGGATGGGGACGCTGCTGGTACGTCACGACAATCGGGGCCAGTTGCCAGACATCCTTACCCGCCCGCACCCAGTGGTAGCCCGGTGGGGCCGTCCACATTCCCTCGGGGGGCGTCGAGCTCACCCGACGGCGCTGCTCGTCTTCCAGCACCTGCCACTCCTCGGCACGCGAGGCCAGGTAGATGAACGCCGCCAGCGCGACGTGGAGCATGTTATGCGTGACCAGCAACGCAGCGATCCCAAACGCAAGGGCCAGGGCCCGGCCAAGCCCGGCCGCGATGGAGGTGGCCTGGCTCCGGCTCACGAACCCGCTCAGCAAGGCCCGAAGAACCCGCCCGCCGTCCATCGGAAACGCCGGAATCAGGTTAAAGAGCCCAAGGCCCAGGTTCACCAGGAGGAGGTTGTCCAGGAACATCGCAGTGACCCGGAGATTCGCGTCATCGAGCAGGACACCGAGCCCCATCGCACCCAGCAGCAGCAAAACCCCAACAATCGCGAAGTTCACGGCAGGCCCAGCCAGCGCGATTGCCAGTTCAGCGCCTGGAGCCCTCGGCAGCCGTCTCAATCGCGCAACCCCACCGATCGGGTAAAGGGTGATGTCCTCAGTCTCGATTCCGAACCGACGCGCCATCAGGGCATGGCCAAACTCATGGAGCAAAACACAGCCAAACGCCGAGGCCACCAGAAAAAGAGTCACGAACCCGCCCGACCAGACCTCGGGCAGAAGCAACAACAGGAGGAAAGTCGGATGCACGAAAACATCAATCCCCGCAATCCGACCAAGTTTCCAGGAGGTAAACATCCGGGTCGTCGTCCTTTCTTTGGGGGATCACCCCCCCAACGATACTATTATAATTCGACAACCCGAGTCGGAAAGTTCGCCCAGGGCGCGCAGCAGAATCAGGGCGGCCGGATGGACCGCCCGATTGGAACCCCTCGGCAGGAGAAAGGGCATCGTTCAGGACACGGTGTAAAGCTGACGGCGGGTCTTGCGGAGGACGTCCTCGACCTGGGTCAACGAGCCAAGATCGACCACTTTCTTCAGCACGCGATCGATCTCGACCTCAAGCTCCATCAGGCGAGCAGCACGAGGGCCGGTCGCGGCCGGGCGCGGGGCCTGCGCGATGGTAGCGGTTGTGGCGGCCGAACGTCGACCGGGCCTCCGCTTCCGCGAGATGCCTTCCCTGTTCCGCACCCGGCTCACCAGCGTGGCACTGATGCTGCCCGGCATCCCCGATTCTTGCCAGGCGTTAACGATCTCCTGGTGGCTGGCCTCGGGATTGTCCACCAGCATCTCCTTGATGAACATGCTCTTCCCTTGATCGCGTGTGCCTCGGACGGACATCGGAATTCCTCCCAGTTGCGGATTGACCTCGCGAGCGCGATGAACGGTTCAATCCATTAGTAAAGCAGGTTGAGGACGGGAATGAAATCGTCGGGAACGCGGTTGGGGTCGTCGGCGCCCACACAATCGTCTTGACCGGATTCTCGGGACGACTCGCGAGATCCGTCACGATCGCGGCTCAATGCGCCGTGGATCGGGCCGCTCGGTCGCATTCTGCGGGTTTGTCGCGCCGGGCGGGCGGGTGTGGATTGCGAGTACGTTTTCGGATCGACCATCGGATGTCGCCGTGCCGAATCAACGGGTGTCCCGACCTGGCATGACGGCCTTCGACGCGGGAAACCGTGGCGAGACGAGGCAAGACAAGCCGCATAGGCGGGCCCGCTCGGTATTCGGGTCGAGCGACGGAGCGATCGTACCCGGTACGAGACGGCACATGATCATGAAATCGGGAGGAAGCATGCGCTTCGGCAACCGGCTTGCGGTCTTCTTGATCGGCGTCTCGGCCGCGGCGACCGCCGCCGCGGCCGCGGAGGATTCCCAGCGAGCCCAGACCGTGCCCCTGGGCGGGACGCTGGGCGGCCAGAGTGGCGACAGGTTCTTCGCGGTCTACGTTCCCACGCGATTCGGCGGAGAGTTGAAGGCATCCGCCACCTCGGGACGGATCACCGAAATGAAGGACGCCAGGGGCGCCGCCTGGGTCAATGGCCGGGACATCGGTCTCGATCACCAGGGATGGTTCACTTTCAAGGTCGAGGGGGCCAAGGGCGACTATACCGTCGAGACCAGCTTCGTGCAGGTCGGACAGAGCCTCAAACGCCCCTGGAATTTCTACTACTGGCCGACCAAGGCCGACTCGATCCACGAGCCCTGGGCCGGCGGGAACGGCCGGGTGGATACCTCGTCGATCCAGGTCCGGGGCGACGATCAGCTCGTCGTGACGCCCGGCTCGTACGTCGCGCCCGGGAAGGACATCGTCCTGGCCGGGCCGAACGGAATGCTCGAAACACTTCCGGCCGGCGGCGACGAGGCGACCTGGTTCCCAAATCTCTACGACGATATGTACTGGATGGGGCCCGACAAGGAACACGGCGGCCAGGTCGTCCGGTTCATGGCCCCGTCGCCGCTATTGAAATACGACCAGCTTTTCCAATCCTCAGCGCGGCAGTGGGAGGCGTCGTTCAGTCAGTCCAAGGACATCTCGCGGTGGCCCGGGCACTGCCTGGGCGGAGCGGTGGCCTCGATCCTGCTCAATGAGCCGCAGCCCTCGCCGGGTTCGGGGATGACTCGTGACGAGCTAAAGGCCCTCTGGGCGGAACTGGGTGAGAACCACCTGAACCACCGGATCGGCGACTACGCGAATGAGATTCCGCCCGGCCCGCCGCGTCCCGGCCCCGACTCGACCGACGTGAAGGTTCCCCGCGTCCACGCGATGCTTGAGACCCACATCCGCGGCGAGCGCAAGGCCCTGCTGGCGAACCTGCGTGCCTTCCCGCCGCGCGGGACGGTTAGCGAGGTCTGGAATCACGGGATCTACAAGTATATTGCGACCTATCACTCGCTTCCGGGGCGTGGGCCGAGAGCTGTCCGGATCGATCTGGAGCTGCACGGGAACTCCGGCTGCATGCTGAACGGCCAGGAGTCAGCCGACCGCGTGGTGAACTACTCCTACAAGCTCGTCTACGGGATGGACGGCCGAGTCGACGAGACCAATCCCTATGCCGCCGACTGGATTTCGGTGGGGGGCGAGGCCCAGTTCGCCCCGCTGAACGTCCTGGAGATCGCCGAGACCCGCTGGGGCGGACACAATCCCCACGTCACCGAGGCCAACGTCCGCTCAATCGACCTTGCTAACGGCGGCGGGCGGTACTTTGGCCGCTTCGCCGGCGCCGCTCCCAACTTCCGCCCGGTCGCTCAGTACGAGGCCGGTCGCGCTCCGATGCTCGCCTCGGGCGAATCGGAGCCGAACCGAGGACGAATCGGCGGCTTCTTCCGACGTGCCTTTGCTCGCCGCGTCTCGGCGTCGTCGGGCAATGGTACGGACGACATCGAGCTCCCGTCCTCACCGTCCTACTCGTCCGCCTATTCGTCCCCGTATTCCCCGGCCAATGCCTCCCGCTAAGCCGGAGATTCGCTGCGGACAACCCGCCCGCCAAATTGGCCCGGAGCGCCCCGAGGGAATCGTCCCTCAGGGTTCTCCGGGCCTTGAATTTTCCGGGGAGTTGTTACGAGAAGCGGCTTATCGCACCTCGGCCAGGGTCTCCCGAGGGAACTCGCGGGCGACCGCGTCCGGCGCCCCGGCGATCGACCAGCCGGCCTTCAGCCCCAGGACGAACCATCCCAGCGCCAGGATCCCCACAGCGAAGATCGTGTCACCGACGACCCGGAGCCATCGGAGGGTATTCATGTGCGGCGTCTGCATGAAATCGGCCGAGCGAGCGTACCAGGTCCCGTGCTCGACGCTCGCCCAGGTCTGCAAGAGTCCCACCGGGAGCAGGCTCAGCAGCACCATCAGCACCAGTCCGAGGTTGATCGCCCAGAAGGCAAAGGCGAGCGCCCCGGTTCGCCACTCCTGTCGGACCGTCAGGCCCTTGAGGCAGAAGAGCATCAGTCCGATGCCCAGCATCCCGTACACGCCAAAGAGCGCCGTGTGTCCGTGAACCGGGGTCGTATTCAGCCCCTGCATGTAATAAAGAGCGATTGGCGGGTTGATCAGGAAGCCGAAGAGACCCGCGCCGACGAGGTTCCAGAACGCGACCGCGACGAAGAAGTAGATCGGCCACCGGTAGGCCGCGACCCAGGGCTGTGCTCGGCTCAGCGTCAGATTCTCGTACGCCTCGAAGCCGATCAACACCAGCGGGACAACCTCCAGGGCGCTGAAGGTCGCGCCGAGCGCCATCACGACGGTCGGCGTCCCGGTGAAATAGAGGTGGTGGAACGTCCCGATGATCCCACCGGAGAGGAAGATCGTCGTCGAGAACAATACAGCGGAAGCCGCCGTCGCCGTCCTCAGCAGACCCATCCGGGTGAACAGGAAAGCAATCACGACCGTGGCGAAAACCTCGAAGAACCCCTCAACCCAGAGATGCACGACCCACCACCGCCAGTATTCGGCAATCGCCAGGTTGGTGTGCCGGTGCCACATGAGCCCCGGTATGTAGAACATCGGGATCGCGGCCGAGGAGAGCAGGAAGAGCCCCAGGAGATGCCGATTGGTCTCGGGATGCCGAAACGCCGGCCAGATGGCCCGGGTCATCATCGCGAGCCAGAGGAACAACCCCACCGTCAGGAACAACTGCCAGAATCGGCCGAGGTCAACATATTCGTACCCCTGATGCCCGAACCAGAAATTCGCAACGTTCCCTAGCCGTTGCTGGACCGCGAGCCACTGGCCAGCCATCGAGCCGACGACAATGATCAGGAGGCAAACGAAGAGAAAGTTCACACCCGCCCTCTGGAATTTCGGCTCGTGTCCCGAGACAGCGGGCGCCATGAAGAGTCCGGTCGCCAGCCAGGCGGTGGCGATCCAGAAGATGCCGAGCTGAGTGTGCCAGGTTCGGGTTACGCTGTAGGGGAGCCACCTCGCCAGCGGGATTCCGTAGAACCCGGAACCTTCGACGCCATAGTGCGCCGTCACAGCCCCGAGCCCCACCTGTGCGACGATCAGCGCGGTCACGACCCAGAAATACTTGAGTGTTGCCCGCATTGAGGGGGTGGCCGCCAGTGCCAGAAGCGGATCGTTCGCCGGCAGCAGGTGTCCGTCATCCTCGTGACGCCTTTGCACGGCGAAATACCAGGCCAATGCGCCGATGCCGGCCAGTAGTAGCACGAAACTCACGACCGACCAGACCACGACTTGCCCGCTCGGATGGTTATCGATCAAATCCTCAGAAGGCCAGTTGTTGGTATAAGTGATCTCTGAGCCCGGGCGATTCGTCGAGCAGGCCCACGAGGCCCAGAAGAAGAACGCGTTCAACTGCTTCTGACGCTCGGGCGTCTGGATCGAATGGGCCGGGATTGCGTAGGCATCTCGCAGCTTGTCCAGCGACGGGTCGGAGCCGAACAGCGAGGCATAATGCGCGTCGACGGCCGCGAGTGCTTCGGCCCGCGTCGGCGAGACCGTGATGGCACCGGTCGCTGGGTCGTAGGTATTGAGGCGCAGCTCTTCCTTGAGCCGCGCTTTCAGTGCGGCACGGACCTCGGGGTCGAGATCCTGGTATTTGCGGCCGTGCGCGGCATGAGCCCAGTGATCGAGGAGCCAGATCGCCTCGCGATGGAGGTAATCGGCCGACCAGTCGGGTGCGACATACGCCCCGTGACCCCATACCGTCCCGACTTCCTGTCCCCCCATCGATTGCCAGACGTTCTGGCCTTCGAGGATGTCGTCGCCCGAGTAGATCACCCGACCGTTGGAGCTGACGACCTTTTCGGGGATCGGCGGAGCCTGCCGGTACAACTCCACCCCGTAGTAGCCGAGCACGGCGAACGAGCCGACGATCACTGTGCCCAGACCCAGCCATAACCGCACATAACGCATTTCTGAATTCCCTCGATCCATAAACGATGCGCCAGCACCGAGGGCGCAGCCCAAGCCGGGCCCCCAGCGGGACGCAGATCAAGAAGATGAACCCTGGACCGTGGATCGAACCTTGATGGACCATCAGCCACGGTAGACCAGGGAGACTCGAACGCCCTATTCGGTGGCGTCCTGGGGCGTTCGTGGCCGAGGACCTAGCCCCAGTACGAACACCATTCCGTCTCGCATCCGACGGGCGCGCACGAGAAACGCCTCGGCCTGGCCCGGCGAGCAGAGGTCGCGTACCGTCTCTTCGAATCGCTCAAACCAACGGTCGAAATGTCCTTCCGAGATCCCGACAACCGTTCGATGCCGCTCCACCGGCCGGCCGGAGTACCGGCCTGTCCGAAGCAGGGCCGCCGACCAGAAGTCGTTCATTCGCTTCAGGTGGGCGCCCCAATCGTGGACATGAGCCACGAACACGGGCCCGAGCTGGTCGTCGTGGCGGGCCCGTCGGTAGAACTCCTCGACCACCTCGCCAATGAGCTCCTCACCGATCCCAGCAGCCTCCGCATCGGGGAGCCCAGGCTGCTCCCCCAACGAAAGTCCATGGTTTCCGTAGTCACGAGGCGGCGTTGTAACGGCTCCCATCCCGCTCTCCGTTCGGCTCTTCATTCGAATTATCCTCCCGTCGTTCGGTTGGCGGTCACTGAGACTGAGGCGATCCGGCCTTCCAGTACTCCGGCAGGCCGTGCTTCGTCTCGCGGAGGATTTCGATGATCGCCGTCCGATCTTCCGCCGAGAGGACCGGGTCGTCCTTACGGCTTCCCCGGCCGTTCAGGATCTCCCAGAGTCGTTGATAGATGCCGTCCTTTGCCACGCGGGGCAGCGCATCGAAGGCCCGAGAATGGATCAGGTAACTGCACGGGTAGCGAAAGAGCCGGGTCTTGAGGTCGAGGTCGCGGAGCGAGCGGCCCTTCGAGTCACGAGGACCCCGCGCGACAAAATCGGCCGCGAACCGCGAGGTCCCCGTCACGCGATCGGTCAGCTTCGCCTCATCGTCGAAAAGCATGTACTCGACGACCGCGTCGCAGGCGCTTCGGATTCGCGATCGAGCGCCCT
>DAIDJI010000044.1 GCA_027451455.1 Planctomycetales bacterium
GGTCGAACCGGCCGACGAACAGAATCCGGCCCGGATCGCGGTCCTCGGATCTCCATCGGTTCCGCAGCGGAACGTGGGCGATGGGGTAGGGGATGACTTCGGCTTGATTCAGGGCCAGGCCGTAATACCTCCGGGTCTGCTCCAGCACGTCGTGCGAGGGGGCGGTTATCCCAACGGCGCGCCGGATCGCCTCACCTTCAAGGGCGACCCGCTTGCGAAACTCGCGGTTGTTCGCAACACCCAGCGCTGTCCCGTTGAGGAACCAGGGGCCATGCAGCCGGACCGAGACGGGAATCCGACTCCACTGGCGGATGGCATCGGCCCAGCCGAATGACTCCTCCATCTCGATGATCTGGATCCCTCGCTCCCGGACGCCCTGCGCGACCGCCCTCCCGATTTCTGGGTCGAATCGGCACTCCTTCCAGATCTGAGGCGCCCAGCGATACCAGGCCCAGTCCGAGAGCCGCCGCACCGGGCCGCGCCGCGACACCCTCGCCAGACGGAAAACTCTAGGGTCCCGGTAGCCGTCGGAGACATTCGAAGAGAGGATCGTCACGCGATGACCGAGCGACTCCAGACCTTCGATCAAGGCTTCGATGTAGGAGATCACCCCGTTGGCTCGCCCTTCCGGCGGCCATCCGGGGCTGAGCAGGCCGATCGAGAGGGGTTGAGTGGCGCCGGCCTCTCGCTCGTTCATCATGGGCATCTCGTCTCCTGGTGAGGCTGATTCCACCTACCCCAGGGGCTCAGGCCGCGGAACAGAAACATTCCACGCCGATTTTATGGGTTGGGTGGGATGGGTTTCCATGCAATCGTTTTATGTAACTTGATTTATCTTGTGATCGCGAGTTGCGGGCGAGGATCCAGAGAACGGGCCCTGGAGACGAGCATCCGGGAACTTATCCGGCGCTGGCCGGCTCGCCAACCGCGAGCAGGGCCCGGGCCTCGTCGCAGAGCGCGGCCAGCTCGGCGTGTCCGGGGTGGTCGCGCTCGGCCAGCAGCAGGGCGCGGGCGAGCGCCTCGCGCCCGGCCTCGGTCGCGCCCGAGCGACCCAGGGCCATCGCCTGGAAGACCTCGTCGAAGGCCGTCCCGCCGGCCAGCGACCGCGACCGCCCCAGCGCCACCAGCGCGCCATCTGGGTCGCCGGCGCGATAGCGGGCGGCGGCCAGGGTGTTCCAGTAGGCGGCGACCTCGGGGTATTCCTCGACCGTCCGGCTCGCGAGGGTGACGGCCGATCCCGGCTCACGCCGAGACGCTTCGGGCCGGTTGGCCCGGAGCCAGGCCAGGTCGTTGGCGCAGTCGCACCAGGCCCGCCGCAGGGCGTCGGCCGACGGGTCGGCCGCGATGGCGGCGGTCAGCCAGTCCAGCGCCTGCGACCAGGCGGTGTCGGCCTCGTCGGCCCGTCCCTCGCGGCGGTACGACCGGCCCAGCGACCGGCACCGCTCGGCCAGTCGCGCCGGTCCGCCGGCCGACTCGTTCACCAGGGCCGCCGGCCGTCTCGCGTGGGCTCGCGTCGTCGATCCCTCTCGCGATCTCGACAGATCCCCGGTCCTTCCCCCGCCGAGGAACTCCTGCGCCGAGAGCCTCGCCAGCCCGCCGCACATCGTCATGTAAATGATGTTGATGAACCCGTTGACCAGGCAGTCGACAATGTAAATCCCCAGCAGGACCACACCAATGAGCGCTCCGGCCAGCCTCGGGTCGGACCATGACTGGGGCGGGACGAGTCGGACCGCCCGCACCGCCGGCAGGATGATCGCCAGATACAGCGAAATCAGCCCGATCAATCCCTTCGCTCCCAGCGCGACGATCCAGAGGCCATCCGGCGGCATCGCCTTGCTCGGATCCTCATCAAAGTAGACAAAGCTCCGGCCGAAGCCCCCCCAGCCCAGCAAGGGCCGGGTCAGGGCGTGCGCCATCTGTTTCTTCTCGCATTTGTACCGGAATTCCAGCGACTCCGCCCGCTCGGGGCCAACGGTCGCATTCGCCAGTGCCACCGCCTCCGCCCCCGACCACGCCCCGGTCGTTCGCGAGACCACGAAGATCGGGCCAATCAGCAACAGTCCGACCAGAACCATCCGGGTTCGCAGTCGGGTGGTCAGCCAGATCGTCGTCATCCCGATGATCAGCAGGATCAGTGCCCCGGTCGATCGGCAGAGTACCGTCGTCACCAGCAGCCCCGATAACAGCACCCCGAACGGCCAGCCGCCCAGCCGGCGGATGACTCCGGTCCGCCAGAGCCACCAACCCGTCAGTGACGCCGCCGTCATCCAGAGGCCCAGTTCCAGGCCGGTCCCGAAGAAAACATACGGCCGGTAACCGCCCATCCGCGTCCCTTGCCACCCCCCCTGACCGTAGATCATGGCCTGCAACTGCGGGCTCAACCGTATCTCAATCAGGCACGGCGGAACATAAGCCAGCCCACCAATCACAATCGCCCGGGCGAAATAACGAAGGTCCTCCAGTTTCTCGAAGTACAGCCGGCCGATCAGATAGGGTGCCCCCCAGAAGATCGTCTGCTCCAGTGAGTCCGACATCGCGCTGTAGAGCGTCAGCCCGTTCGACGCATACGTCGCGTAGGGGAGCAAGCACCAGACAGCCATCGGCAGATCGATCCAACCCGGCCGCAACCGCAGCAGGCGATCGGGCGCAAGCAGAACCGTCGCCCCGAGAATCCCAATCACCGACGCCGAGATCTTCGTGTAGTCGGGAAACCCGGAGAATGCCAGCGTGGACGGTGGAAGAAGCAGCCAGCCCCCGATGATCCCGAACGCCACCGTGCGGCGGTCAGGCGTGATCAGGTACAGAATCGTCACCAACACCGGCCAGCCCAGCAGGGCGATCAGGACGAATGCCGTCACCAAATTGCGGCCGCGAAGCCCCCGGCTTCAGCCGTGGGGATGTAAGGCCGTCCTCCCTCTTTTATAGTGACCAATTGAAGCCCGATCGTTCGGTCGCACCCGACCAACCGATCAAGAATCGACTTGCCATTTCTTGTTCACGCGATTTTTGCTGCGACCGCCGCGTGAAGGAGGGGGATCAGCAATTCGTGGTGGCCGGTCAGTGCGATCCCCTCGCCGCCAGGGCGGTCGAGCACGTTGAGCCGCCCGCGGTACTGCTGCTGGAAGTCGAGGTTGGCCGTCGTCATCCCGTCGAGCGAGACGCCCAGATTTCCGGCGATGGCGACGGCCTTGAGGAACACCTCGGGCATCACCACGGCGCTGCCGATGTTCATCCAGACGCCGCCGGCCAGCCCGGCGACCCGGTGGCAGAGGAGGCGGAAGTCGGCCATCGACGCGGTTCCCAGCGCGGCCGCGTCGAGCCTCGGCGTCATGTGAACGATGTCGGTCCCGATCGCGACGTGGACCGTCGCCGGCGCTCCGGCCCGGCGCGATGCGACCAGAAGGCTGGCGTCCATTCCGGGCCCGCCCTGTTGCTCGATCCGATCGGCCAGCGCGGCTCCGAGTCCGATCCCGCCGGCTGCCGCCGCCTCGCACGCCTCGGCGAACAGCTCGGAGGTCTCGCGGGCGAAGCCGAACGCTCCGGCCAGGAGTCGGGCTCCGACATCCTCGCTGGTATGACCGCTGATCGCCAGTTCCAGGTCGTGAATCGCCGCCGACCCGTTCATCGCCACGCCGGTCAGCACGCCACGCGCCAGCCAGTCGTTGAGGTACGGGGCGCAGCCGGTCTTGATCACGTGACCGCCGATCGCCGCCAGAACGGGACGGCTGCTCGACCTCGATCGGACGATCGCATCGCGGAGCCGGCGTATCCACTGGCCCGCCAGGATCTCCGGCAGGGATTCCAGCCACTCGTCGATGGTCGACGACCCGCTCACCGGCCGGCCCAGGTCGGCGAGCCGGACCTTGCTCGGCCGGGTTTCCAGCGGCTCGTATCGGAGCGATTCCAGGTCGAGGGGGGGATTTTCGGATGTCGGCATCTTGGTGGAATTTCCCTGGCAGGCGGAGATCAACGAGTCGCCAATTCTCTGGCGGGTGGGGTCGACCCAGCCGCGAGGCCCGGCCGGCCGGGCTCCTCCGAAACCGGCGGCAGAGGCCCGGCGACCATTCGGACGCATCGGCGCTGGAGACTCAATCGAACCGGGGCGCCGGCCCAGGCGACTGGGATGTCTGTCATCCGCCGACGAAGAATCCAGGCGGCCAGCCTCGCCTCGGCCAGCCGGAGGTCGGCCATTGCCTCGATCAGGCCCATCGACGGACACTCGGGTGAGAGAGTTTCCAGAATGCCAGGCGTTCTCAGGGGCCCGTGAACGGCCAGATCCAGGGCACCAGAATGATGGCCGAGGCGCCCATCAACAGGTTCAGCGGGATGCCGACTCGCAGGAAGTCGGCAAAGCGATAGCCGCCAGGACCGAAGACCATCATGTGGGTCTGATAACCGATCGGCGAGGCAAACGCGTACGAGGCGGCCAGCGTGATCGCCATGATGAACGGCCGGTCGTTCACCCCAAGCAGCCGGGCCGACTCGATGCAGAACGGAAACGCCAGCGCGGCCGCCGCGTTGTTGCTGATCAGCTCGTTGAGGATCATCGTCCCCAGGTAGAGTGCCGCCAGGGTGGCCCGGGGACCATACGGCCGGGTCAGGGCGACGAGTCCCTCGGCGAGGAGTCGGGCGACGCCCGATCGCTCCAGCGCCAGGCCGACGCCCAGCGAGGCGGCGATGGCGATCAGCACCGGCAGGTCGAGCGACCTTCGCGCCTGCACCGACGAAACGCAACGGGCGGCCACCATCGCCCCGGCGGCCACCATCGCCGTGAGCATGATGTCCACTCGGTTCGAGACGAACGCGAGGATCATCGCCACGAAAATCACAACCGCGGCCTGGGACCGGTCGTGCCGGACCGGGCTGGAGTCCTCGACCTCGCTCACCAGGTAGAAGTCGGGATTATTGCGGAACGACCGGGCAAAGTTCGGCCCGACCTGAAGCAGGAGCGTATCTCCGGCGTGGAGCCGGATATCTCCGACCTTGTTTGTCACCCGGGCCCCGTTCCGGTGGACGGCGACGATCGCCGCGTCGTAGAGCCCGCGGAAGTCGGCGTCGCGGATCGCCCGGTTGACCAGCGGCGAGCTCGGGCTGATGACCGCCTCACAGAGCTGCCGGCCCCGCTTCATCAGCGGAGAGACCTCGTACCGGGCATCGGCGGCCGGGACCAGCCCCGGAATCTTCTCCAGGTCCACGATCGTCTCGACCGCCCCGGTGAAAACCAGCCGGTCGCCGGTCAGGATCGGCTCATCCGGCCCGACTGGACCGATCACCTCGCCGTCCCGGTCGATCTCGATCAGGAAGAGCCCTGGCAACTGCCGGAGTCCGGCCCCCGCCACGGTCTTCCCCGCCAGCCGGCATCCCGGCTGCACGAGCATCTCCACCAGGTACTCGCGACGGGTTGCCTCAAGCTGTTCGATCAGCTCCTTGCGATCGGGGAGGAGCCGACGGCCGACCGTCAGCAGATACAACGCTCCCAGAAGGGCGCAGGGGATGCCGACCTTGCTGATCTCCAGGTAGCCGAGCGGCGGAAGCCCCTCCTTGATGACCAGCCCCTGCACGACGAGGTTGGTGCTGGTTCCGATCAGCGAGCAGGTTCCTCCCAGGATCGAGAGGAACGAGAGTGGCATCAGCAATCTTGATGGCGAGATCCGCCGCTTCCGGCACCAGGAGATGAGGACCGGGACCAGCAGCGCCACCTTCGGCGTGTTGTTCAGGACCATGGCCGAGGGGATCAGGACGGCGGCCATCAGTGCCAGTGCCTGTCCCTCGGTCTGGACCCGGCCGAGGAACTTCTCGCCGATGACCTCCATCACGCCGGTCTCGCGGAGTCCGGCGGCCACCACGAACATCGCGGCGACGGTCAGCATCCCCGGGTTGGCAAACCCCGAAAATGCCTCGGACGGCGTGATCACGCCGAGGGCCGCCAGCAAAACGATGGCCCCGACGAACATCACGTCGGGCGGCTGGTCGCGCACCAGCCCGTAGAGCAGCAGGGCCAGGACGCCGAGCGTCGCGACCATGGTGAAATCAGGAATCACTAGCGTCATGTATTCGGCGAACAGTTGCATACGACCATCCTGGTCTCTGCGTCCCGGCGGCCTGAAAGAAGAGAAGAGGGTATCGGATGGAAGATCCGGGAGGGAAGGTAGAAAAATCCCAGGTCATGCCGGGAGGGCTCTGGGGATCAGGGGAAGCGGGCGCTCCGTTCGAGGATGGAGGTGGTGCTCAATCCGGGGACCAGCGGGACGGTCACCACGCGTCCGCCCCGCGCCAGGACCAGGTCGGCCCCGGCGATCTGGTCAACGGTGTAGTCGCCTCCCTTGGCCAGGACGTCGGGCTCGAGTTCGCGGATCAGCTCGTAAGGGGTTGGCTCGTCGAAGATCACGACCGCATCGACGCAGGCGAGTCCGGCGAGCATTCGGGCCCGGTCCTCCTGGCCGATCACGGGCCGCGAGTCGCCCTTGAGGCCGCGGACCGAGACGTCGGAGTTCAGCCCGACGACGAGCAGGTCGCCGAGCCGTCGCGAACCTTCCAGCGAGGCCAGGTGGCCGGCGTGGAGGATGTCGAAGCATCCGTTGGTGAAAACAACCTTTCGGCCGTGCCGTCTTGCCTGTTCCAGCCGCCGACGGGCCGCCTCTCGGCTGAGGACCTTGGGCGAGAGCCCGCGCCAGGCGGTCGCCAGCTCGTCGGCGTGGACGACGTACGTCCCCGGGTGGCTCACGGCGATCCCGGCGGCGACGTTCGCCAGCCGGCAGGCCTCGGCCAGCTCCCACCCCGAGCCGAGGCAGGCGGCCAGAACCGAGACCACGGTGTCGCCGGCTCCGGTCACGTCGGCCACGTCGCGCACCTGCGCTGGTATGTGGACCACTCCGGAGGGGGTGGACAGCGTCATCCCCTCGGGCCCGCGCGTGATCAGCATCGCGTCGAGGCGGAGGGCCTGCCGCATGGTCGACGCGGCCGAGGCGACCGCGTCGTCACCGGAGAGGGGGCGGCCGGCGGCTCGCTCGGCTTCCAGCAGGTTCGGCGTGACGACCGTGGCCCCGGAGTAAACGGAGAATTCGGCCTTCTTCGGGTCGATCACGCAGGGGAGGTTCCGCCGCCGGCATTCTTCGACGATCGCCCGGATGACGGGAGGCGTGAGCGCCCCTTTCTCGTAGTCGGCCAGGACCACGGCCGAGACCTCGCCGAGAGCCGGGAGGAGGCTGTCGAGCATCGCCCCGGACGCCTCGGCGAACGCAGCCCGGTCGCCGTCCCGGTCGAGCCGGAGAAGTTGCTGGCGCCCTTCCGAGAGGATCCGGGTCTTGCTGATCGTCTCCAGTCCTGGGCCCTCGTGCAGGGCGAGCCGGGTGACTCCCTTGGTCCGGAGGGCCTGGCGGAGCCGTTCGCCCTCGGCGTCGGGGCCGACCAGTCCGGCGAGCGTGACCCGGGCTCCGAGCGCCGCGAGGGTGGCCGCGACGTTCCCGGCTCCGCCCGGTGTGTCCACCTCGCCCGCGAGGCTCACCACGGGCACGGGCGCTTCCGGCGAGATCCGCCGGACGTATCCGTGCACGTGCCGGTCGAGCATCACGTCGCCTACAACCATCACCGGGATGTCGAACATCGGCCCTCCAGGTGCGCGTCCCTTGATCGTCTCGCCCTTGCCGTCGATGCGGCTCAATCAGCGGCGGTCGTATCGACCAGCTTCCAAGGCAGGAGTGTGCTGAAGAAACCTGGCCTGTCCTTGCGTTGTTGGGCGGTCAGGTCGCGAAGCGTGAACTCGCAGCAGTTCGAATGATGGTCGATCAATCCGACGAATTCCCGGTCGACAGCGACATCGATCACGTAGGTTCCTTCCGCCAGCAGCCGAGGCGGGAACGTGATCTCGAAGGTGTGCCGGCCGGTCTTCAGTTGCGTGGAGATCTCGGCGTCGCCGTCGCGGAATTCCGAGAAAAAGACCCGGATCCCTTCGAGGTTGAGCACGGTGAACCAGAATCGGGTGCCTGCGACCTGCGACCGGATCTCGTATTCCACCCGGACCACGAACGACTCGTCGCAACTGTAGTTGACCGTCGGGCTGCCGCCCCCGACCGGCCGGATCTCCATCGAGATCACCTGGCTCGGCTTCGACGAATCGATCGGGAAGGTCGCACGCGCCGACCGGTGGTCAGCGTTCGCCTGGAGGTACTTCTCGATGGCCTCGCGGACCGGCCCGTCGGCCGTGATCTGGCCGTGTTCGAGCAGGATGCCGCGGTCGCAGAGCTGGGACATCGCCCCCATGTTATGACTGACGAACAGGATGGTCCGTCCGTCGCCCGAGGCGACGTCCTGCATCTTTCCCAGGCACTTCTTCTGAAAAGTGGCGTCGCCAACGGCCAGCACCTCGTCCACGATCAGAATCTCGGGCTCCAGGTGCGCCGCCACGGCAAACGCCAGCCGGACGTACATCCCCGAGGAGTAGCGTTTCACCGGCGTGTCGAGGAACTCCTCAATCTCCGAGAACGCCACGATCGCGTCGAATTTCCGGTCGATCTCGGCCTTGCGCATGCCGAGGATCGTTCCGTTCATGTAGATATTCTCGCGCCCGGTCAACTCCTGGTGAAACCCGGTGCCGACCTCCAGGAGCGAGGCGACTCGGCCTCGGAGTCTCGCCATGCCGGTGGTCGGATCGACAATCCGCGAGAGGACCTTCAACAAGGTCGATTTGCCGGCTCCGTTGCGACCGATCAGGCCGACGACCTCGCCGGGCTTCACATCAAACGAGACGTCCTTCAGCGCCCAGAATTCCTCGCCTCTCGGCTTTTCGCGGCGGACTCCGGTCAGGAATCCGCGCATCTCGCGGAGCCGATGAGCGACGACCTCGCGGAGCATCGGCGGCGAGTGTCCCAGGTGCTCTCCCAGGATGTAGCGCTTGCCCAGACGATCGACGGTGATGATGGGTTCACTCATGAAATCGGTCGGCTCCAGGCCCCGGTCCGAATTGTGATCCAAAGGGTTCCAGGAAATCGAATCGAAGATCTCTTATTGAAGATGGAATCTTTCCCGGTCGTGGCCCGCGCCAGGCTTCATCCCTCTTCCGATTCTTGTCTTCAATCGAGATGGTCGCCATTTCTCAGGCGAAGTCGGCAAACTGTCGTTCGGTCTTGCGGAAGTAGAACAGCGAGAAGAGGAACATCCCCACCGCGGTCGCCGACGAGATCGCCAGCGCACCGGGGTTGCACGGCAGTCCCAGAATGGCGAATCGATACGCGTCGATGATCCCGAACATCGGGTTCAGCGCGAGGAGCGGCCACCAGTCCTTCACCATCCGCGCCGGGTAGAATACCGGAGAGACGTACATCAGGATCTGAACCAGGAACGGCACGAGGTGCTTGAAGTCGCGATAGAAGACCGTCAGAGCCGCCAGAGTCAGCCCCATTCCCAGGGTCGCCACCATGGTCATTGGCACCAGGAACACCAGCACCGGGAGCGTCGACCAGCTCGGCGTGATCCCTTGCGTAATGAAGTAGAACAGGAACAGAACGGCGTAAATTCCCACCGAGATCGCCATGTCGATCAGGAAAACGCACGCCGATGCCACCGGGACGAAGAGCCGGGGGAAGTAGACCTTCGTCAGAAGCTGCTGCTGGTTCACCAGGCTGAGTGCCGAGGCCGAGAGTCCCTGCGAGAAGAGCGTCCAGGGCAGCAATCCGGCGAAGACGAAGATGGGATATGGGAACCCTTCCGGTGGAATTCCCAGCCCTCGGCCGAAGATCACCGTGAAGATGATCATCGTCAAAAGCGGCTGGATCACCGCCCAGGCCGGGCCCAGGACGGTCTGCTTGTACCGGACCGCGACGTCGCGCATCACCAGGTAATAGAACAGCTCGCGATAGGTCCACATCTCCCGCCAGTCGATCGCAATCCAGCCGGTTCTTGGACGGATCACCACATCGGATGCTTCTCTCAATGATTCCCTTGGGTTTAGGTATTTTTTATTTCTGATGTTCGCGACGCTGGAAACAAGCGAGGAATCGGCGAGTTCGACCGCGGCGGTGCTGGCCTCGGTGTTGGTGCTCATCGGTTCGGGAGCCTCGTCTATGGGTCGCCGGTTGTCTCGTGGAGTCTCGTGGAGTACGGATCCAGGAGCCGGAGGTCAGGACGTCGTGGTTCGGGGAGAATGACGGGGGAGGGGTGTTAGCGGGTGGCCGTTTCCCGTTGTTCGCGGAGCGCCGGGTTCTCAACGACCGGGACTCGGAACCCTGCGCAGTAGACGCTGTGTCGGAACGAGTCGGCCAGGAGGTGTGGCGGGTCGGTATCGGGCTTGCGCTGGAGCCGCCTCCGCAGTCGATACGAGGCGAATCCGAGCAGGAACGCCGCGTCGGCCGCCGCGGTGTACCAGGGTCCGTGGTGTTTCAGGAAGTATCGCCGACGCGCCTGGTGCCAGTACGCTGGCCGCCTCTTCGGCGGCCTCGACCCGGTGACTCCGGTCGACGCTCCGCCCAGGTGGATGATTCGGCTTTCCGGCACGTACCACGTCTCCCAGCCTGCTCGTGCGGCTCGGAGACAGAGGTCCGGGTCGTCGAAGTACGTGTAAAGCCCCTCGTCCAGCAGTCCGACCTGTTCCAGGACCTCGCGGCGGACGATCAGGCTCGCCCCGGAGACCCAGTCGCCCCGGAACGCGCCGCCTGGTTTCGGGAGCCTCATCCCCCAGGGGGCCAGCAGTCGCTCGACCACGCCGATCCGCAGGCCGCCGTTCAGTTCCGAGACGATCCCGGGAAACCGGAACGGCGTCGATTCGACCGTCCCGTCGGGCCCTTCCAGCCGGCTTCCGGCGATCCCGGCCCTCGGGTGGGCGTCCAGGAACGTGACCAGGGCCTCCAGCGCCCCGGGCAGGACGATGGTGTCGGCGTTGAGCAGGTGGACGTACTCGGGCGGATCGGCCGACTCCAGCGCCGGGCGGATCACGGCGTTGTTCCCGCCGGTGAAGCCGCGGTTGGGGTGGATCGACCTCAGCTCGGCCCACTCGTTCCAGCCGTTCTCGTCGATGGCCCGGCGAATCCGCTCCTCGGCATCGCCGCCGGTCCCGTTCTCGCAGACGGCGACCCGAGCCCCGGGAACCCGGCCGATCTCCTCGGCCAGTGAGCGCAGGCAGTCGATCGTCAGATCGGTTACCCGGTAGGAGACGATCACGACCAGGAGTTTCATGACGACGCACCGCTTGCCGGGTCGGCGAACAGGCTGGATGGCAGCTCGATCCGGCGCAGGAGGCCAAGGGTTCGGAGCAGGGCCTTCTCCCGGGGCCGGAGCCCGTAAATCTGTCGGTACGCCGCGACGGCTCCCTCTGGCGACCGTTCGATGGCATCTCGGATCAGAGAGGCCTGGCGATCGCGGCTCGCCTCCCCCGTGTTTTTTATCTTCCCCTCGATCCGGGGGAGCCACTTCCGCAGCCAGGACGCATACCCGCCGCAATCATAGTGCAGCAGCCGAATCTTCGGGTACGGAACGATCCGGAGCGGCTGGCCCTCGATTTCGTACGGAATGTGGTTTCCCATGTGCGCGATCTCCGACCGGAGCCGGAGAGCCGACTTGAGCTGGTGGCCCCGGAAGTACATTCCGTCCAGGAATGCTCCCTCGCAACCGATCCGGCGGGCGATTTGGGCTCGATACCGGGCGGCCCGGGGCCAGGTGCGAAACAGGGTGATCTCGCGGAATCCGCTCTGGTAGTCGATCGCCTCGGGGACCGCCTCCAGAACCGTGAAGGTGGCGACGTCGGCATCCGACGGCGCTCGGGCGAGGGTGGCACCCAGGCTATCGTCGACCTGCAGGAGTTCGTCGCTGTCGATGTGGATCAGCCAGTCCAGCCCCATCTCCCGGGCCAGTCGGTGGCCGAGGTCGGCGTTCAGTTCCTGCCGCCTCCAGGGCGAGGGCGGTCTCGGCTCCGGGCCGAGCTGATGCCAGTAGTCGTCATCACAGGCGAAGCAGGTGAGCCAGTCGTCCCGTCCGGAAAGCGGGCCCTGGGCTTCGGCCGCTTCGGCCGGGTCGTCGAAGAACAGAAAAATGTGGTCGGCGCCGAGATTCCGGTGGTAGTTGACCCACTCGATCGTCTCGGCGAGCGTGCTTTTCAGAGTGATGACGAGGGCGACGGTGTCGACCCTCAACCGGCTCGGCTCGACCACGTGGGGGCTGCTCCGGCTCGCGATCGGAGGCTCGGTTGCTGACATCAGCTTCACTCGTGGATTCATCGTGGGGGGTTGGGCGATCAGGAGGGGGGTCCAGCGCCGACCAGCGCGGGCTCGGGACGGTGGCTGGTACGCTGGCCCAGGGCCTCGTCGATGCTTGCCTGGAGCCGATTCGCCAGGGTTTCCACGTTCGGCTCCTGAAGCATGCTCGAGTGGCCGCCGGGGACATCGATCGCCCGGACGCCGAGGGCGAGTCGTCCCCAGCCGAGCATCGGGTCCTCGTATCGCTGAACGTACGGCTCGTCGGGACCGATCCCGGCCGTCGCCCGGAACAGGAGCAGCTCGCCGTCGTATCGTCCCTCGGGCCGGTATTCCCGCTCGGCGAACAGGTAGATCGCCCGGAAGCCGATCTGTGTGAGCCGTTGGGGAACCTCCTGGCCCCGGTCGAGGCATGCCCGGACCAACCGAAGCTGGGCCTCATTCCGCGCCCGTGTCAGCCGGTCGCCGATCAGATACGACAGGGCGCCGGCCACCTTCCTTGCTGCCCTCGAAAGGATCGTCACCGCCCGTCGCCCTGGAGAAACGCGGTTCGCCTCGCGGAAGACCCCGCTGAATCGGCGGAGTCGATCGGCCGACTCCCGCCAGGCCCTTGGCGATAGCGAAGGCTCGGCCGCGTCCAGCAGGGCCACGACCGCCACCGGCTCCCCAAGCCCGCGAAGTTGCCGTGCCATCTCGTAGGCGATCACCCCTCCGGCGCACATTCCTCCTAGCAGATAGGGGCCCTCCGGCTGCACCGACCGGATTCGCTCGACATGGTACGCGGCCATCTCGGGGATGCGGGTGTGGGCCATCGGCAGGCCGCTCCGCGCCAGGGGCTGAAGGCCGAAGACGGCGTGGCCCGGGTCGAGCCGGATCGCCAGGTTGCGGTAGAGCATCGTCTCGCCGTCGCCGTCGTGAACCAGGAACACCGGCGGCCGGCCTGAACCGGGGCGGATCAGGACCAGCGTGTCTCGCTCGGCCTCACCGGTCACGAGCCCCGCCAGCGCCTCGATCGTCGGCGCCTCGATCAGTGAGGTCAGCGGGAGTTCGCGGCCGAACCGCTGTTCAACCTGGGCGAACAGGTCGACCGCCATCAGCGAGGTGCCACCCATCGCGAAGAAGTCGTCGCGGATCCCAACCGGGTCGATCCGGAGCAGGTCGGCCCAGATCGATGCCAGGGCCGTCTCGGCCGAAGTCCTCGGGAAAATGGCTGGCGGAGCGTCGGCGGGCCGGGGATGCCGCCGACCCGCCCGCGCCCGGATCGCCTCCAGCACCTGCTCGGCCGTGGACAGTCCGGTTGCGATCCGCTCGAATCGCTCCGACTTCCGACCCGCCTCGGCGGCCATCGCCGAGATCCTTGGCGCCTCGGTGATCTCCTCGGCGATCGGTGCCGAAGTCTCCGGGCGGTAGGCGACCGACGCGGCGAACTCGGCCGGCATCTCGTAACGGAAGCCTCCCTCGATCTCCGATCGATACGGCGAGGCCACCGCTTCCAAAAAGTCGAGCGCCGGTCGATTCTTCTTTGTCACCAGCAGCGTCGCGACCACCTTCGAGAGGTGATGATCGAGGGCCCTTCGTCCCAGTTCGGCCAGCATTCGATGTTCGACACCTCGGCCCAGCACCCGGCAGCTTAGCAGGAACGAATCGATTTCGATCGCATCGCCGCGGGGTCCGAAGATCGAGACGCCCACCAGGCCGTAGTCTCCGAACCGGTCACGGACCTCGACCGACCGGCACTCCAGCCCCGATTCGCCCAGCCGACGGATCTCCCCCTCGTTCCGGCGGACGGTCGTGAAGTTGAACTGGTTGGTCCGTTGCGTGAGCTGCGAGACCCGCTCGACTTGCTCGGGCGACGGTTCGCGGAGCTCGATCTCCAGGCCGAGCCCGGCGAGGAAGTCGCCAATGCTCGGTGCCTCGCGCTGGAACCGTGCACGCTCGGCTTCCTGCCGGTACATGGCTGTCCGCTTCCGGTCCTCATCGGTCACCCTCGGCCGGTCGAAGGCCCAGACGTGCCGGAGGAAGCCCGCAATCTCTGGCTCGGCGGGTAGCCGGAGCGTCAGGACCTCGGGGCAAGCCGCAGCGACCTCGGCACACTCGACCGGGTTGTCGTCGAGGAAGATGAAGCTGTCGAGGCCCAGGTTCAGCTCGGCGGCCATCGCGCGGATGTTCCGGGATTTCGGCTCCCAGTTGACCCGCCAGGTCACCAGGTGTTCGCGACGGATCGCCATCTCGGCGCGGCGGTCGAGAACCTCCATCACGTCCGACTCAATGTTCTTGCTACAGAGTGCCAGCAGGAACCCGCGGCCGGCCAGGTCGACCATGAATTCCTGGAGCCCTCGGAAGGCAGGCGGGATGGCGATCCCGTCGACCCCTTCCTCGCCGACCACTCCTTTCCAGAGCGTGTTGTCGCAGTCGAGGACGATGACCTTGTGCGGTGGGGCGACCAGCGCGTGAACGCGGCGGGCCAGAGCCGTCCCGATCGCGGCGAACGCAGCGGGGGTGTACGGAATGTGCCCGAGCCGGTCGCGCCTTGGGTCGTGATATTCGCCGATTTGGTAGATGGCTAGATCGGCTGGCCGGACAACCGAGATGCCCGCCGCGTCGGCCAGGCCGTCGAAGATCCGGGACTCCGCACCTTCCAGCGGCCCGCGTCGATCGCGGTCGTCTCGGGCCGCTGGCGAGTCGGGGCAGATGGCGACGATCAGGGGTGTGCTCGAACGTGAGGCCAGCCCTCGGGCCGCCTTGACCAGTTCGTCGGCGTTTCGCTCGAGGACCGATCGAATCCCCGCCTCGCCGAGACCGGCGCCAGAGCCAGGCAGGGCCCGCAGCCAGTCCTCGAGCCGGACGAGGACCAGGTTGGCCCCCCGCCGGTTCCTGGAGAGCAGGCTGTTCGGGTCGAGGAGCTCCTGGAAGACCTGGCCGTAGGCCGCGAACGCGACCGAGGCCGGCAGTCCCAGCTCGGCCGTCCAGAACTCCATCGCATCGGCGATCGGCTCCGGGGTGAAGGTGGCGACGACTGCCAGGGTCATCGTTGGCTCGGTGCTCATGGGTGGGATGGCTCCCCGATCCTAATGATGGGCCGGCCCGAGGTCGCGGGCCTCCTGGTTGCCGTCCTGCGTCGATTGCGGCGCAACTGGTCTCCTGTACTCGATGATCCGGCTGGGACGACCGCTGAGCCGACCGGCGACGTACCGGGCCGCCCCGATCGCCTGCGGGAACTTGCCCAGCACGCAGGCCGCCGCGAAGAGTCGGGCGTCTCTTTCGGACCATGCCCGATCCCGCCGGTAGTACCGCCGTGTCTTGAGAAAGAGCGCCGGGTAGCCCAGCGCCGGCGCCAGCAGGCTCAGTCCCCAGGTCGGCCAGGCCGCTGCCGCCGCCGCTGTCGGCATCGCCAGACCCCAGAACGCGATCCCGCGGGTCTCTCGAACGAAGTGCCGCTCGGGCCCCGCACCGTGTCGGGTCGCTCCCTCGGCGTAG
>DAIDJI010000045.1 GCA_027451455.1 Planctomycetales bacterium
ATCGATTCCCCGCGACCGTCACCATCCTCGACGGCCGAAGGATCGCCCGCGAGCCATCGCTTTATGTGGATGCAACTCACCTCTCGGGGCGGGGTGCGATCGTCCTCAGCCGCTCCATCGCCCCGGTGCTGGCGCGCGAACTGCGCGGCCCGAAATTAAAGCAACCGGCCTGGATTACGCTCGAAGAACCTCCCGCGGCTCCGGATCCGCCGCTAGAAGACGTCGAGCAATCGCGGCGGATCGTGAACACGGCTTCCAAATGACGAGTACAAACGAGCGGACGGGAAGCGAGACCACCTCCTTCCCTCGCACCTGCCGCTGCTGGCCATAGAGGAAGGCACTCCCGACCCGCTACACCTTCTCCCAGTAGCCGCCCCGTGCGAAGGCGGCAGCCGCGAGTCGGGCCGCAAGCGGGTGAGGACCTCAACCCAGGGCGTCCCGCCCTCGGGGACGACCAGCGGCCTCACGGCGCTCCGCATTGCGTAGCCGCCATCGAAGACGCCCGGATGACAGCCCGGGACGATCCGGGCCTGTTCGCGCAGCAATTCGACGGCCGGTTCGCACCTGGTCCGGAACGGCTCGAAGACCCGGGCACGCCGGGCTGGGCCGGCAACTGCGACTCACGGAAGTCGAGCCGGCCGGAGATCGGCAGGAACCAGCCGGGCTTCTCCGGCTTGTTGAGCAAAGCGCCGGGAACGACCCAGGTGTGAGCACGGACGGTCCCGGCGCGGTTGGGGCCGCGGGCGGTATACGCGTGGAAGGTACAGGTCCCCCAGACGTGCGGGCTACAGCGATGGACCTTCGTGCCGTCAACGGCCGAGGCGCGGTAGTCGTGCCAGGTGCGACCGGGCACCGTCTCGATGAGCCGGTTCATGGCGTCTTTCCTGGGTCGGGATTCATGAGCATGTCAGCACTCGGTTGGTTCCGACCAGGAGACGCCGCTCGCCGGGCGGTTCGCCCGCTCTGTACTCAGTACACTTTTTTCTGGAAACGACTGGCCAGGAGTCGGCTTGGCGCTGGTTGCCTTCGTGACCGGCCGCCGAGGCCTGAGTGCCGACCGATTGTCTCGTCCGCTGTTCGGGAGGGAGCGCGAACCCAAAGAAAAACCCACCTTTGATTCCTGCCTCACATGCGGCCAGCGATTCAGCGAAGTATGAACCGCTTCTCAGACCCTCCGACTCGCTTCGAATCCTTGACGAGTTGCCTGTTTGCGAACCACGTGGCAGAATGGAAAAGGTCCCGCCGGTTCGGGCTGCATTCTCTCAGTGCGGCCCTCATCGCGATGAAGGCCACCGGACGGAGCCGGACGGCCGGTTGGCAGGACGGTCCTTCGGACCGGGCCGTCCGCCGCGTGCGACCTCGGCGCCGGGCCTCCGGCGCCCGGACCGGGACGATGACGGCCGGCACTCGCTATCCAGACGATCCAAGATGTCTCAAGTGATCCTGATCCGCCCCGGCGCCACCCTTTACGACGAACAGAATCGCGTGCAGGGCGTTCTCGATATCCCGCTGAGCGAGCAGGGATGTTGCGAGGTCGTCCGGATGGCCCGGGAGATTGCCGAGAGTCTCGGTGATTCCCCACTGGCCGCCCTGTACAGCGGCCCAGGTGAGAACGCCATCCGCACCGCCGAGATCGTCGGCAAGGTTGTCGGCGTCCGGCCGAAACGGATAAATGAGTTCAGAAATCTCGATCATGGCCTCTGGCAGGGGCTTCAGATCGACGAGATCAAGCGGCGGAACACCCGGCTCTTCCGCCAGTGGCTCGATGATCCGGCGACCATATGCCCCCCCCAGGGCGAGACCGTCGACCGGGCCATGGATCGGATCAAGGGCGCCTTCCGGCCCCTTCTCCGGCGGCACCAGGACGAGGCGATCGGGCTGGTCGTCGGCGAGCCGCTCGCCCGGCTCGTCGCCTGCTACCTCCGGGGCGAGCCAAGAGTCCAGCTCGACGAGCGCTGGTCGTGCTGCGAATTCGAGTGGATCGAGATCGCGGCGGTGCTCCTCAAGAACGGCACCGCCTGAGGCCGATCGATCCCGGGCCTCTCGACTTACGACCGGGCCAGAGCGGGCCTCGGGTTTCGGCGATTGAGGATGGATGACGATGGATCATAAGGAAGGACGATCGGGCAAGTCCTGGCATGGCCAGGCCGAGACGAAGGGTGTCCCGGTCGGGGTCTTCATCCGATGTGACGGCTGCCAGGCCACGCTCTTCCGCAAGCATGTCGCGCAGAACCTCTGGGTCTGTCCCGATTGCCAGCATCACCTCCGGGTTTCGGCCGTCGATCGGATCGAGCAACTCCTCGACAAGGATACCTTCGAGGAGTGGTTCATCGACCTCCAGCCAGGCGACCCGCTCGGATTCAACGACCGACGGCCCTATCCCGAGCGCGT
This sequence comes from Planctomycetales bacterium, assembly GCA_027451455.1. Taxonomy (GTDB): domain Bacteria; phylum Planctomycetota; class Planctomycetia; order Isosphaerales; family Isosphaeraceae; genus JAKAUH01. The sequence goes on from DAIDJI010000045.1 coordinate 2,392, forward strand.
TCAGGCCGAACAGGCCCGGACCGGCCTGAAGGAAGCGGCGATCGTCGGCCAGGGCTTCATCCGGGGCATCCGGCTCGTCTTCGGTGTGACCGACAGCAACTTCATCATGGGGAGTATGGGATCGGTCGTCGGCGAGAAGCTGACCCGTGCCATCGAGGAGGCGACTCGTCAGAAACTCCCGCTCGTGATCGTCTCGGGCTCAGGCGGCGGCGCCCGGATGCACGAGGGGATCTTCTCGCTGATGCAGATGGCGAAGGTTTCGACGGCGCTCGGCCGCTATCATGACGCCGGCGGCCTTTACATCAGCGTACTGACTCATCCGACCATGGGGGGCGTCGCGGCGAGTTTCGCCTCGCTCGGCGATTTTATTCTCGCCGAGCCGAAGGCCCTGATCGGCTTCGCGGGCCCCCGCGTGATCGAGCAGACGGTCCGCGTCCAGCTTCCGGCCGGCTTCCAGACAAGCGAGTTCCTCCTGGATCACGGCTTCGTCGATCGGATCGTCCACCGCCGCGACCTTCAGAGCACGATCGCGCAGCTCATCGACTACGCGACTCCCTGATTCTCTCCGATCAGGATGCCGGCCGCCCTCGGCCATCCTGCCCGAGCATCTCCAGCAGGAGATTGTGATGGGGGTAGGGATGGCCGCAATACTGGCGGAAGGCCTCGGCCTGCTCGACACCGATCTCGACGCCCCGGACCGAGCCCCACCGGCTTTGTGACTCGAGATACTCGTCGATCCCGTGCTGCCTGAGCAGCCAGTCGCGCTGGCTGGCATGGCAGGCGAGCATCTCGCGCTTCGTGGCAAAGACGCGCGAGACGTCTACATGGAAGTCGACGGCCACCCGGTTCCCCTCGCGATCTCGGCCTTCGAGCGGGTCGACGAAGTACAGATGGGGGATGCTCGCAAGCGGCGGGGCGGGCTCCCATTGGCGGGTCACGTAGTTGGGACAGGTCGCCGCGAAACAGGCGTCGCGGACGAGCAGGCTCGTCATCTCGTGGTCGGCAATGTAGTCGACCGGCGGGGCCGTCAGGATGAGGTCGGGGCGCGCGCGGCGGATGGCCTCGGTCACCCGTCGTCGGGATTCGTCGTCGTTGAAGATGGCGAGGTCGCGGAACTCCAGGCAGGTGTAAGCCGCGTTGATGAGCGCGGCCCCCGCGCGGGCCTCCTCGCGTCGGATCGCCGCGATCGCCTCGGCGTCGTGGACAGCGCTTCCGCAATCGCCGGGGGTCATCGTCGCGATCGTGATCTGATGCCCGGCCTCGCTCAGCAGGGCCAGGGTGCCCGCGCACTGGAATTCGATGTCGTCGGGGTGGGCGTGGATGGCGAGAATCCGGTAGAGCGCGGACATGGGAGGCTCCCTGGCGGACGATACGACCGGAAAAGCCGGTTTTCTCCGATGGTCGGTCGGGCCGTCAACCCGTTCTTTGGGAATTCCGGAAAAATGTTCTCGCGTGCGCTAGACAACCACTGTACATTAGCAACCAAAGAGTCAGTACGTGGTTGTGTCCGCGTACCTCCTTCACACGGGGTGAACGGCGACCGACTCTCCGCGTCCGAGTCCCCCTTATCTGGAGGCGTGCCATGGCCGATCTGGATTCCTTGACTCCCCGGCAACGGGAAATCTATAACTTCATCCGCAGCAAGATTCAGGGACGTGGTTACGGACCGACCGTCCGTGAGATTGGGCTTCACTTCGAGATCAAGAGCCCCAATGGCGTGATGTGCCATCTGAAGGCGCTCCAGAAGAAGGGGCTGATCCACCGCGAACCGAACATGTCGCGCGCGATCCAGCTTCTGGAAGATCCAGTCAACGCCCAACAGATGGGATTGAAGCTCGTCGGCCGGATCGCCGCCGGCTCGCCGGTCGAGGCGATCGAGCAGACCGACGAGGAACTGACGTTCGCGGAGTGGGTCGAGCCCGGCGACAAGTTCGCCCTTCGCGTGACGGGCGAGTCGATGATCGAGGAGCACATCGCCGACGGCGACTTCGTGATCATCCGGAAGCAGGAGCAGGCCCGCGACGGCCAGATCGTCGCGGTTCGCGACGAAGACGGCGAGGCGACCCTCAAGCGTTTCTACCGAGAGAAGAACCGAATCCGCCTGGAGCCCGCCAACAAGGCCATGAAGCCGATCTTCCGCGATCGGGTCAACATCCTTGGCGTGCTGGTGGGGGTTGTCCGAAAATACTGAGAGGTGGAACCTCCCCGATCACCGCAGGCGAAGGATCTGGCCATGGCGACCGCGATCGAGAACGGCCTCTCGCGTGATTTCGTCCGACTCTACACGGACGGCGCTTGCAGCGGGAATCCAGGCCCGGGCGGATGGGCGTACATCCTCGACCATCCCGCCTCGGGCCAGGCGACTCAGGCCTCGGGCGCCGTCCCCGAAACGACCAACAACCGAATGGAGTTGATGGGCGTGATCGAGGGCCTCGCCTCACTCAAACGCTCCTGCGAGGTCGAACTGGTCACCGACAGCCAGTACGTGGCGAAGGGGATCAGTGAGTGGATGCCGAACTGGAAGCGGCAGGGCTGGATGCGCAAGGAGCAGGGCCGGCCCAAGCCCGTGATGAACGTCGATCTCTGGAAGCGGCTCGATGAGTTGCTGAGCCTGCACCGGGTCAAGGTGACGCACGTGCTGGGCCACCGCGGCCATCCCGAAAACGAGGCATGCGACCGGATGGCCGTCGCGGCTTACAAGGAACTCATTCGCGAATCGAGGTCCTAAAACGGGTCGGGTGCGTCTTTCCCGAAGGCAAGGGCATGATCGATCTGTCGGAGCTTCAGCGCTCGCTATGCCGGGAGTACGGGGCCGATTTCTCGCCCCCGACGCCTGCCTCGCGTGTGGGGATCGCGTTGCAGACCCTCGGCCGTCTGCCGCTTCACGGCCTGCGCATCCCGGAACACAGTGGGGCTAACGGCTGGTATCTCTGGGCCGGCGAGGATGCGAGCGAAGATCCCGAGTTTTATCAACCGCTCTGCGTCGAGCACCTGGCGGAGCGCTGCCCCATCGTCCTTCCGTTCCTCGCACTACCGCCAGGCTGGCGGTTCTTGACCGATGGCACCCATGTGGATGTCTGGCAAGATTCGCGGCTCCTGGAACCGCGTCGGTGGTGAGCGGAACACGCGGCGCCGCTCCCCCGAATGTTTCATCCCCGGAGCCCTGGTGGCCGGGTCCGATCAACTATGCTGAAGCTGGTTGATCTTGTTGTAGAGAGTCTTGAGGCTGATCCCCAGCTCGCGCGAGGCGGCGGGCTTGTTCCCGCTGTGCTTTTCCAGCACGGCCTGGATGTACTTCATCTCGATATCGCGGAGAGTGGGGTTGCCGTCCGGGATCTGGAAATGCGGGCCGGTGTTCGAGCCGGCCGCCGATCCCGACGCCGCCTTGCCGCGGATCGGGGCCTGCGTCGGCAGGTGCTCGGGGAGAATCGGTCCGTCGCCCGCGAGGATCGTGGCTCGCTCGATCATGTTGGCGAGCTCGCGGATGTTCCCGGGCCAGGTATGCGACTGGAGAACTTCGAGCGCCTCGGGGCTGATGGTCGCCTGCGTCAGCCCTCGTCGCGAGGCGTATCGCGCGAGCATGTGCCGGGCCAGTGCGGGGATGTCTCCCTTCCGCTCGCGGAGCGGCGGCAGGAAGATCTCGAACGTGTTGAGGCGGAAGAAGAGGTCTTCGCGGAACTGCTCGTTGGCGACCATCTCGCGGAGGTCGCGGTTGGTCGCGCAGAGGACCCGGACGTCGACCCGGAACGGCTCGTTCTCGCCGACCCGACGGATCTCGCCCGATTCCAGGAACCGCAGTAGTTTCACCTGAACGCTCTTGTCCAGCTCGCCGACCTCGTCGAGGAAGAGGGTGCCGCCGTTGGCGACCTCGAAGAGGCCCTTGCGGTTGGAGTCGGCGCCGGTGAAGGCGCCCTTGCGGTGGCCGAAGAGCTCGCTTTCGACGAGGTTTTCCGGCAGGGCGCCACAGTTGACCGGGATGAAGGCGCGATCGGCACGCTTGCTCTTGTCGTGCATGTTTCGGGCGATCAGTTCCTTACCCGTGCCGGTCTCCCCCAGGATCATGACGGTGGCATCGGTGGGGGCGATAGTCTCGACCAGCCGGCGAACCTGTTGCATGACGGGCGTCTCGCCGATCATCACCGGCGCGCCCTCGGCGGCCTTGAGCCGGGTCTCGAGCGCGGCGGTCTTGTTGGAGAGGTCGCGACGCTCGGCGACGCGGGTCAGGATCATCTCCAGTTCGGCCCACTTGCAGGGCTTGGTCAGGTAGTCGAAGGCACCGGCTCGGAGCGCCTGGACGGCCGTGTCGACCGTTGCGTGGCCGGTCAGCATGATGACCTGGGTGTCGGGGCTCATCTGTCGAATCTGGGCGAGGACATCGATCCCCGTGAGACCGGGCATTCGGATATCGAGCAGGGCCGCATCAAACGAGCCGCGTTCGAGCGCCCGGAGGGCGGCGGTGCCGTCGGGGCAAACGGTCACCTCGTGTCCCATCCGGGGCAGTTCCATTTGCATCAGGTCGCGGAGGTGGGCCTCGTCATCGGCGAACAAAATTCGCAATCCCCCCTGGCGGCTCTTTTCCATGAGACGGGTCCTCCGTGATGATGCGGTCCTTCCGCGGAGGCCAGGCCGTTCCCATCGGGAATCGGAAGGGGCCGGGGCGGAATCTTGTGGTTTCGGTTCTGTTCAGACGATCGAGGCCGGCTCGGCCCGACGCCGGGCGCCGAGTCTCGACCGACTGGACGGATCATCGACCTCGATCTCGGTCGGGTGGATCGGCAGGCGGACGGTAAACGTCGAGCCCTTGCCTGGCCCCTCGCTGCTGGCGCCGATCTCGCCGTGGTGCTGGTTGATGATCCGGTGGGTGATCGAGAGTCCCAGGCCGGTCCCTTTCCCCTCGCGACGCCGGGTGAAAAACGGCTCGAAGATGTTCTCCAGGACCTCGGGCTCCATCCCGCAGCCGTCGTCGGTAAAGGCCATCTCGGCCATCCCCTGCGCGTATCGGGCCTCGATCCGGAGCGTCCCCTGGTGGTCCATCGACTCCAGCGCGTTGACGATCAGGTTCAGGACGACCTGCTTGATCTCCTGGCTATCGACGTGCGCCATCACGGCTTCACGAGGGTAGAAGTTCACCTTCTTTCCGCGATACTTGCCGATGTGCTGAATCATGTCGACCACGCCCTGAATCAGGCCGGCCAGGTCGGTGCGTTCCCGCGTGATCTCGTTGCATCGCGAGAAGTCGAGTAACTTCTCGGTGATGCTCTTGCACCGGAACGCCTCCTCCTGAATCATCTTCAAATATTTATTCACAGTGGCCGAGTCGGCGTCCTCCGAGCCAGCGAGGGATCGGGAGAGTCGAAGGTCCAGAGCCTCGGCGCAGAAGGCGATGGAGGCGAGCGGGTTGTTGATCTCGTGAGCCACACCAGCGGCGAGGAAGCCGACACCGGCCAGCCGCTCGGATCGGACGAGCTGCCGGCTCCGCTCCTGCACCTGGCCTTCGAGGTCCTTGTAGGTCACGCTGATCTGAGCGGTCATCTCGTTGAACGCCTCGGCGAGATCCTGCATCTCGTCGCCGGTCGCGAGATTGATCTTGTAGTCGAACGACCCGCGGGCGACGTGCCGGACGCCGCGCTGGAGCATCCGGACCGGTGAAAGGACCCACCGGTTGAGCAGAACCGTCAAGGCGTAGAGCATCCCCAGCACCATGACGAACGAGGACCAGACGATGATCCGGCTCATCTTGTACTGGCCGCTCGATTCCTGAAGCACCGCCCAGAAGTCGAGGTGGAGCTTGGTCGGTAGCTGGCTGACCGTCTCATAAAGCCGATCGACCCGGCGCCTCATCCCGGGTTCGGCCGTCTTGAATTTCGGGAGCAGATCGGCGTAGACGGTAGTCCCGGGGAAAAGAGGGGGAATTGGCCCGCTGTCCGGGTCGAGTTCGTTGAGGATGCAGGTGAGGTCCTCGTCCATCAGGAGCGCGAGACCGAGCTCGTCGAGGCCGCTGTCAGCCCGATTTCCCTGGGTTGCGTTCTTCTTCAGTTCGCGATGGTAGACCTTGAGCGCAGCGCGGGCCTCGTGCACGCGCTTCAGGAGGTCGCGGCGATCCGCCTCGCTCGAGCCTTCCCGAGGGACATGCAGGCGGAAGACCGCGGCGAAGAGGTTCGTCGAAGCCCCGATCTCGCGGAGCTGGTCGCCGAGCGTCAGGTTGCTGATGTGGAACGAATGGAGCCCGAAGATCGAGCCGCCCATCAGAATCAACATCATCCCCACGACGAGGCCGAGCCCCACCATCAGCTTCAGGCGGATCGGCCAGCGAAACATGGCGACCTCCTTGTCGCGGGGATCTCGAAGTGGCAAAACGCCCTCCAGGGCGATGGCGTCCGGACTATAACAAAAAGACTCAAGGGGTCAAAGGGCCGTTCGACCACACCGGATTCTTTAGCCAAAGATCCGGGAAGCTCAGGTAGTTACGTTCGTGATGCACCGGCAGTCGCCCCTAGATGAACTGCCGCCAGGCGGCGGCTCCGATCGCCGAAACCATGACGATCGCCAGCAGGATGCGGAGCCCCAGGACCTCGCGCTCGAACCGGCGTTCTCCGCCCGGCTCACGCTCCAGTTGTTCGAGGAACCGAATCCGGTACGCGATGCTTCCGTGCCGCCAGGACGGTCGATCAAAGTCAATCCCGTTGAACTGCGCCACAATGGCGAGCGCCTGGGCGAACGTCCTGAGACCACCCCGGCAGAGCGGGAGCCCGGCTCGTGCGTCGGACGGATCCCAGGGCTCGCGGTCGGGGTCGAGGTGCGGCGGGCAATCTCCTGCCTCACACGAGACAACCCGACTGCCGAAGACGTCGGCCTGGCGCTCGAACCGTCGCGAGAGATAGCCGAAGACGAACCAGAAATAGACTCCCAGGATTGCGAGCACAACCGATTCCCGCGCGAGGTCAACAACCTCCGGGCCCATCCAGTCGGGAACCAGGACAAGCGGGCCCGCCCAGAGAAAGGCCCGATCCAGTCCGTCCCCGATCAGAGAGAGGAGCGCCAGGCTTCCCGCGAAAAAGAAGCCGAAGGAGAGCAGGTGGCGATGCGCAATGTGGCCGATCTCGTGACCGAAGACGGCCGCGACCTCAACCGGCGACATCGATTCGAGCAGGGCGTCGGTCAGCAGGACGTAGCGGAACCCAGGCAGAATGCCCGTCACGCAGGCATTCAGGACGCACCCACCCGTATCCCAGATCAGAACGTCCGTGAACCGAAAGCCAGCCCGCCTTGCGACCCGCTCCAGTCTCCGGCGGAGTGAGCCGTCGGGGAGTGAACGAGTCGGCCAGGCGATCCGGATAAAAATCGGAGCGGCGATCAGGATCATCGAGCCGAGCAGCACGATTTCCATCGGCTCGGCCATCGGGGAGGCATCCCAGCCTGGCCAAAGCGGGCGCAGCAGGTCGCGACGGACGACAAACGTGAGAACCACGGGCATCAGGAGGCCAAGCGTCTGCCGCGACCGGAGGATCAGATAGCGGCCAAGCCGCCCGCCCGAGCCGGCGTGAATCCGGATCTCCAGCGCCTGCTCAGCGAAGAACTGCCCGCACCAGATCAGTCCCTGGATCACCAGAAACGGCAGGAAGACCATCGCATCGCCGAGAACACCAAGCCCGTCGAAGCCCCAGTTCGCCTGGACCACGCGCGACCAGCCGACGGAGTGGATAATCCACCCGTAGACGATCAGGGAGAGCAGGGCGAGCAGCCGGGTGGCGAGCAAATACCGGCGCCGGACTCGCGAAGCCGATTGGCGATCGGTGGAGACCCTCGCGGTCACCCAGATCCCCAGCCCGAGCGAGCAAACGGCGATGAGGCCGATCCCCCCGATCGTCTCCAGGACGCGGAATCCGATGTCGGACGCCGGAATTCCGCCACGGGGCGGGTCGATCCCGAAGGCCAGGAGGAGGGCGACCAGGAATGTAACGGGTAACATAGGCGATTCCGACCGGCGATCGGGCCGGTTCGTCCGCGAGGCGAGGTGTCAGGCCGCCGACATCCCCACCACGACCAGCCGGACAGGATAGGTCAGCGACCCACCACCCTTCACTTCAAGCTGAAGCGGCAGAACCACACTCCAGGTTTCCTTGGCCGCGTCGTGGATCATGGCCGGCGAAGCCTTCGATCCCGAGGGGCTCGCCATCAGGTAGAAGGTCGCCGGGTGGCTGGTTCCGGCCGCCTCGGCGCTCTTCTGCTCAAGTTGCTTTCGCTTGGGCGGGGCAACCTGCTGATCGTTCGATGCGGGGAGCAGCAGGGCATAATCGCGATAGTCGCTGACGCCCAGGTGATCGCCGTTCACGGGCTGGAGACCGTACCGCATCGTGTAAACGCCCGATGCGACGGCCTGGTCACGGAAGTCGTGCCCTTCCTTGGCGAACGCGATCACGCCGAGCAATTCGCCGTCGGTGAAGAAGGGAAACTGGACCACGCCCTTGGGCCGGGCCGGCTTCTCGGAGGCGGGAGTCGCCTTCCGAAGCCAGACCTTTGCCAGCTCCTCGCCCGACTCGTCGAGGATACGATACGCCTTTTGCGAGTCGATCACCTCGCGAATCGGCTTCGAAAGCGAGGCGGGCGGAGCCTGCTCGACGACCTTGACATCCATCCCGTCCCGGGCAATCGCCCCCGCGGACAGGCCGACAACGAACCACGACGCGAGGAAGACTCTCGTCATCTCGATGGAAACCTCGGGCTCGATGATCCAATTCGATGGTGAACGGCAGGCCGCGATTCGGCTCTGGAAAGCTTCGGACCGCGGCCAACCGAAATTCCTGGACTCAATTCATCAATAGGTGAAATGGCCGACGAAGCTGCTCCGGCAGTTCGGGTCGTCCCAGCGGACCTCCAGGCCCTTGCCCTTGAACTGGTGGCCGAGGGTGTAGGCGGGCTGGACGTCAACGGCCTTTGAGAGCGGCGGATAGGCCGTCACCTCGTTACCGCAGAGATGGTCGCGCTCATCGAGAGGGCGGGTGAGGATCTGAGCGACGCCCGCGGCCCAGAATGAGGCCCGAGGAGTCCGAGGCATGTTGTGACCGGGATGCCCGGCCGTTGCCTCGTCGTGGGGCGGTTCGAGGTTCAACTGCATTCGGGTCGCGATCACGGCCGCGGGCTCCCCCGCGAGACGGTCGCCGCCGAGGGTGCGGGCCATCGCGATCAGGGCCGTCCGCTGCCGATCGCTGGCCCTGGAATCGACGATCATCACCGCGCGAGACTTCGACGGATCGTCGATCGAGAAGGTGTTGTCGGCCTGAACGGCCGCGGCGATGCAGAGCCCGGAGACGTCAACTCCGTCCCAGCTCCCTTTCCGGACTCGCCAGGCCATTACTGCCTGCTTGCCAACGATGTGAATTTCCGAGTTCGAGAAGCACGGGCCGGTGAAGACGTCGGCATTCCGCGCTTCGATATAGTCGCCCTGCACTTCGGCAGAGCGGGCAAGGGCCGGACTGAGGGTCAGCATGGCGGCGCAGAGCGCCTGCACGAAAAGCTTCATCGGCATGGGCTCCGAGAGTCGGTGGGAGGACGAACAGAACGGGACGGGATTCCCCGAACTCCTGGATTATGAGGGGGATTCCGGGGATCCGTCAAGGGCCCGAGCCTTCCTCTGGCGGGTCTGCGGTTCCTGTCGAGCCACTCCGATCCTCGCGAGGGCCGACGGGACCACGATCGCCGGAGGGGGAGGGCTCGGCGGAAGAACCCAGAGCCGAGTCGTCATCGGTCCGGCCCAGCCCGAGGGCCATCCGCCGATACGCGCTGGAGAGCCGGTCGCGATCGTCCTGGTAGCCCTGCACGCTCTTTTCGAGCCGATCGATGGCCTCGTCTCGAGCAGTGAGACGGCGAAGGTCGTCGAGAGCCCGGTCGGCATAGTCCTGGTTCTGGGCTTCGAGGGCGAGAACGCGGTCCTTGAGACGGGCGTTCTCGGTACGAAGGGAGTGAGTCAGCCGTTGCGATTCCTCGAAGCGATCGCGAGGGACCACCGCGCAGCCGGAGACGATCGCCGAGGCGAGAATCGCCGCGAGGATCTTCCCGATCGATCGAGACCGGACCAGCTCAGCCATGCAACCCGCATCCTTTCGGGGAACAGGGCGATTTCGGCCGGCCGGATGCCGAGGCACCCGGCCGACCCCTGGAGATTCGTCGGATCAGCCGCCGAAGAGGCCGGCGATCGCCTGAACGAGCCCGTGAGCCGGCCCGCCCTCTCGGAACTCGTAGAGATTCCGGGCCATGTCGAAGGCGACGAAGCAGACAAGGAACATCAGGAGCGTGGTGACGCTGAGCAGACCGATCCAGAGCCCGCCCCACTCCGCCTCGGCGTCTCGCGAGAGGACCACGGCCGGTCCACCCCGTTCGGCGGCGGCGGAACTGGAGTCGGAGGACGACCAGGCGGTCGCCATCTCGCTGGAAACGGCCGATTCGAAACCGTCGTCGTCCTCGTCGTCGTCGGCGAAGGCGGCCGGGGCCATCGCGGTCGCGGCGTTCTGGTCCACTGCCTCCTCGTCGATCGCGAAGACCTCCGAGGCGCTGTCGCTTTCCTCCAGCTCGAAGTCGCTGGCGGCCTCAAGCTGCATCGTCTGGTCGTCCGAGGAATCGTCGTCGGAGAGCGGAACGTCCACCTCGAAGTCGGTGTCGTCGAAAATGTCCTTCTCGCCCTTCTTGGTCGCGGGGGGCGGCGTCGAGGCGAGCGACTTCTTGGGCGCGGACGGCTTGGCGCCCTTGCTGGGCGCAGACGGCTTGGCGGCCTTGGTCGTCGGCAGATCCTCGTCGCTCAGCGGGGCGAGCTCGATCGAGTCGGCCTGCCCGAGGCCGAAGCCCGAGGCCTGCTGAAGGTTGATCCCGGAGTCGCTCGGCCGAGAGAGGTTGATCCCCGAAATGTTCGGGTCGGCCGCGGTCACGTCCGAGTCGCTCGCCTTCAACGGCGTCGCCTCGAACTCGTCGCTCGCGTCGAGCGCCGTCAACTCGAAGTCGCTGCCCGAGTCGGGCTGGAGCGCGTCGATCAGCTCGCTGGAGGGGTTCAGGTCGAAGTCGCTATCCGACTGGCTGGCAGGGACCTCGGCTGACGATCCGAAGAACGGTGACGAGCGGATGCCCGAGCCGCTCCCGGGTGTCAGAATCCCGTGGTCGGCCGTGTCGTCCTTCACGAGCGTCACGTCGGAGTCGCTCGGCCGCCGCAGCCCCGAATCCGAGACCGCCAGCCGGACGTCCGAATCACTCGCGCCATGAACGTTGTCCGGGACGAGCCGGACGTCCGAATCGCTCGGGTGCTTCCCCGTGCTGGAGACGCCAATAATCACCGAGCTCGAGCCCGTCACCGGATTCGGCGGTAGCGAGAGGTCATCGAGCAGGATATCGTGCTCCGACGAGCCCTCGGCATCGGCCGCCTTTCCCTTGCCAAAATTCATCGTCTCGGCGCCCAGGTCGGGACGGGCGACGCCAAGCTGGAACTCCGAAAGGTCCAGGTCGTCGACCGACGAGCCCGGTGCGCCCGCCGGCGTCTCGAGGTCGGAAAGGTGCAGCTCGGCGTCACTCCCGAGCCCGCGACGACGCGCGAGCTCATCAACGTCGACAACGCGGAAGCGCCACGATCCGCCGTCGAGGAAGGCGCGGACCTCGCGCGATTGGGCCTTGCTCTTCAGCTCCTCGGCGCTCATGCCCAGGACCCGGGCGGCCTCTTCGAGTGTATAGAACTGAGCCATGGACGTGCTCCTCGCGGTCGTGATCGGTTCGGCCCTGTGTCAGCCGTCGCTCGTCGGATGGAAGGTTGGGTTGGAAGACCCCGACCGCGGATGCCGGAGTCTCCCGCCTATCGATTCGATCGGTTCAGCGCCTCGAGCCGCGCCTTGACGTCCGCCGGGACCAGCCCCTGATTGTTGTAATCATCCAGGCCCAGATCCCACTCGAAGTGGCGCGATGCCTCCAGCTTGACGCTCCCCTGGGGATTCGTCGGGTCGACCCGGTAGATGGCGAAGGCCCGCTTCTTCGTGTCAATCAAGTATAACCACTGGATCGGCGGGACGGCCGAAGGATTGGTGATCAGGGCCAGGATGCCGTTCGATTCGCCACCGGCCCGCGCAGCGGCCGGAGGAGACGTCCGCATCGTTCCAGGAAGGCCCACGTCCTGAGCCCGAGCCCCCGCCGGTTCACCGTGGAAGCCCGCGCCCCAGCTCAAGAGCACCCCCAGCGCCACGCCGGGAACCCCGCACCGCAACCATCCGACGATCCGAGCCGACATTGCCGAGCCCTCCTCCTTGCCGCCCACGCCAGGCCCCGATCCTCCAGGGCCAGAGTGATCGACTCCGGCACCCGGAATCCTACCTCTCGGCAGGCCCCGCGCCGGGATCGCTCCCGCGTCCAGTTTACCACAGATTTTCCGGAAGCCCGATCGGGCCATTCCCGACCGTCTGCCGGGTCCAACTCACTTGTCGACATGCCGCCTCAACTCTTCAATTTTACATGGAGGCTCCGTCGCCGCAAGCCCATCAACCCTCACATCCTACCGTTCCCAGCCCGCCCAGCCCGGAAAATGTTTGACTTTTCTTGAAAATCCGGGGATGGTGTCAACACAATAGAGGATGGAAGTACGGACCATCGACCCAATCGCCGGTTTGCATCGTGGGGAAGGATGGGGCCGTCCGAAAGAAGGAATCCAGGATCGGACCGATACCCGGTCGGAGGTGCCAACCATGCCAGACCATCCTGCCCGCCGTGAGACCGCTTGGGGGCTTGTCGCGCTCGGCCTGATTGCCCTCGGGTTCGGAGGCGGCAGCCGGAGCGCCATCGCGAAGGAAGCGATGTCTCCGACCATGCATAAAGTGGAGGTTGCGCCCGCGGAATGCCGGCTCGATGGCCGGAGGGCGACCCAGCAGATGCTCGCGACCGGTTGGAACGCGGATGGATCGATTCGCGATGCAACGCGGTCCGTGGAGTGGGTGGTCCGGGATCCTCGGATTGCGAAGGTGGATGCAAAGGGGCGCGTGATCCCGCTCCAGGACGGAACGACGGAGGTTCTCGCCCGGCTCGGAAGTTTCGAAGTTGCCTCAAGGGTCACAGTGCAGGGGATGGCGGCGCCCGCACCGGTGAGCTTCCGTCGTGACGTGATCCCGGCGTTCAGTCAGGCTGGTTGCAACATGGGGGCCTGCCACGGGACGCCGACCGGCAAGGGAGGGTTCCGGCTCAGCCTGCGCGGCTACCTGCCTGACCAGGATTTCCAGATTCTGACCCGCGAGACCGG
>DAIDJI010000046.1 GCA_027451455.1 Planctomycetales bacterium
CGGGCGAAGAACGCCTCGGAGGGCTCCCAGTCGCCCATCAGGCGATGCGCGACGACGGCCGGGTCGATCCCCGCGGCCTCGCCGAGGGCCCGCGTCACCAGTTGCTGAGAGACCCCCACGCGGAACCCACCGCTGATGAGCTTGTTCCAGACGAACCGCTGTCGGTCGTCGAGCTCGCCCCAGGCGTCGAGCATCGCGAGGCGCTGGGCGTTCTCGTCGCGGCCCCGGAGCGGGAGCAGCCGGGCCTCGATCCACTCGGCAAGCGGCCGATCGCTCGATTTCTCGGGCGGCGGGAGCAGCAGCGCGATTGTCTCGGCGATGTCGCCGACCGCGTCGTACGACTCCTGAAAGAGCCAGTCGGGGATGCCGGCCGCCTCGGCCGCCCAGGCCCGCAACCGCCCCGTCGCGACGACCTGCCTCGGCTTCCGACCGATCAGGAAATAGACCGCCCACGCCGCGTCGGCTGGCGGAGCCGTCGCGAAGTACTGCCGCAGCGCCTCGACCTTCGCGCCGGTCTTCGTGGTCTCGTCGAGCAGGGCATAAAGATCGGCAAAACCCTTCATGGTGCCAGTATAGGCGGGGGCACGGATCGCGTCGAGCGAGGCGGCTTGAACCCTCGCCGTCGTACCGGTAGGTTGGACCCAGGGCCTTCAACGAGCCGGCACGGGACGGAGGAGTCGCCATGACAACCATGACCAGCGAGCAGCACCAGGCGGTCGAGCAGGCCGGAGGCGAGCCGGTCCCGATCGTGGACCCGCAAACACGCGCCGAGTATTACCTCGTCCCCGCCGACCTGTTCCGGGAGATGAGCGAACTCCTCGATGAGGAGCGGGAGCGGCAGGCGATCGCCCGGAAGGCCCGACGGAACGCCGAGGTCCAGGCCCTCGGCTAACCATCGACCCTCCGATGGCGAGTCTCCGTCCCGGATCGGGCGGAACGCTCCACCCTCCACCCTCCACCCCGATGCTCGCTTGTCCGGCGCCGGGTGCTCTCTTATGATGGGCGATCATCCCTTCCGGGGCCTCCTGACGCCGCCTCCGCCCGTGTTTCGAGGATCGATGTCGATGTCCAAGACGAGCAATTATCTGGCGCTGGACCTGGGCGCCGAGAGCGGCCGGGGACTCCTCGGCCGGTTCGATGGCGATCGCCTCGAACTGGAAGAGCTGCACCGCTTCCCAAACGGCCCCGTCCGGTTGCTCGATACCCTCTACTGGGATCTTCCCCGCCTCTACGACGAAATCAAGATCGCCCTCCGCAAGGGTGCCGCCAGCGGCGAGCTCGATGGCGTCGGCGTCGATACCTGGGGCGTCGATTTCGGCCTGATCGGCCGCGGCGAGACCCTCCTGGGTAACCCCGTCCACTATCGAGACGCCCGGACCGACGGCATGCTCGACGCCGCCTTCGCCCGCGTCTCCCGCGAACGGATCTACGAAATCACCGGACTGCAATTCCTCCCGTTCAATACCCTCTATCAGCTTCTCGCCATGTCCCAGGCCGGCTCGCCCCTCCTGGAATGCGCCGAGACCCTCCTGATGATGCCCGACCTGATCCACTACCTCCTCACCGGCCGCAAAGCCAGCGAACGCACCGACGCCTCCACCACCCAGCTCCTCGACCCCCGCTCCGGCTCCTGGTCCACCGAACTTTGCGAAGCCCTCAACATCCCCCGCTCCATCCTCCCCGAACTCATCGAGCCCGGGACCGAGATCGGCCCCATCCGGAAGTCGGTCGTCGACGAGTTGGGCCTCGCCCAAACCATCCCCGTCATCACCCCTGCGACCCACGATACCGCCAGCGCCGTTGTCGCCGTCCCCGCACGACCCGGACCATCCGGCCAGACCCTCGCCCACAGCCCCCTCCAATCGTCACCACCCGACTGGTGCTATTTAAGCTCCGGCACCTGGTCCTTATTAGGCGTCGAAATTTCGAATCCCGTCATCACGGCCGAGACCATGAGGTATAATCTCACCAACGAGGGGGGCGTGGCGGGGACGATACGGCTGCTGAAAAACATCATGGGGCTTTGGCTCGTCCAGGAAAGCCGCCGGACCTGGGCCCGTACAGGGCGGGAGTATTCATACGAGGAGCTTACCGCCCGGGCTCAGGTTGCCCCCCGATTTTCCGCGCTGGTGGACCCGGACGACGCGTCGTTCCTGTCCCCTGGCGACATGCCGTCGAGGATCGCGGCGTATTGTGCCCGGACGAACCAGGCCGCTCCCTCGGATGAGGGGGCCCTGGTCCGGTGCTGTCTGGAAAGCCTGGCGCTGAAGTATCGGTGGACGATCGAGAAGATCGAGCGGATCATCGGGACGAAGATCCGGACGATCCACGTGGTGGGGGGTGGCGTGCGGAACGCGCTGCTCTGCCAGTTCACGGCGGACGCCTGCGACCGACCGGTTCACGCCGGACCGATCGAGGCGACCGCGATCGGGAACATCCTGATGCAGGCGATGGGCCGGGGCCGGCTCGGCTCGCTCGCCGAGCTGCGCGAGGTCGTCGCCCGGTCGTTCCCCGTCACCGTCTACGAGCCCCGCGAGGCCCCCGCCTGGGCCGAGGCCGCCTCGCGGTTCGATCGGCTCGTTCCCAGTTAAATTAAGCGGCCCCATCCTTCATGTCGCGGGCCGCCGGAAGGATCTGTCCGGATGACCAGCGGCGCGGGAGAGGACCCCGATGCGAGCGCTCTTCCTTCTGACGACGGTGATGATCGTCCCGGCGGCGGGGCCGATTGGGGCCTCGCCGATTGACCACCGGCCGGCCCGGCTGGTCGAGCGCGAGCCCAACCCGCACGGGAGCCCTCGGCCGTTTCGAGACGCCCAGAACGTCCCGATCCGGAGCAGTCTCTACGTCGAGCTGACCGCCGCCACGGGAAGGAAGATCGACCCGTCCTCCGTCGCGTTGACCCTCCGCGCCGAGGGGTCCGAGCCCCTCAAGCTGCTGGAGCCAGGGCCCCGGTTCGCCGAGGGGGCCTCGGGCTGGCTCCGCGAGAAGGGCGAGCTATCGGGCGAGCGGTCGATGGCCCTCTATCTCGAGCCGAACCGGCCGATGAAGCCCGAGACCCGATACACGGCGACCGTCCAGGCCGCCGGCGAGGAGGTCGGCTCCTGGAGCTTCACCACCGAGGCCGCCCATCGCACCCCCCGACTGGATTTCCGCCTCGACCTGGGCGCCCGTCCCGTCGAGTGGCGAGGGGCGTTCTTCTCGGGGATCTGCAACGTCGTCTTCTGCTCGAAGGCCGAGCAGGATGGACCGACCTACGACCTGATGGCCGCCGCCCGGAAGGATCATCCCCGGGCCTGGAGCTATCAACGCGACTTCTGGACCACCGGGACCGAGTTCCGGCCGCCCTCCTGGTTCCTGCCCAACCGGCTGCCGAACATCGTCCGCGAGCGGGAGACCCGTCGGATTCTGACGATCGAGCCCCGAGGCGCCCGGACCCGGCTCCGGCTCGCCGACCTCGACGACCGGGCGCTTTACGGCATCCCGGCCAATCGCCCGATCGCCGACGACTACCACCCCGGCGACGAGGTCCTGATCGCCGACGGCCTCCACGACGCCACCGCGAAGGTCCTCGCCGTCGAGACCGACGCCGTCGTCGTTTCCCCGTTCCCGACCCCGAACGACGGCTGGATGACCGGCTACGAGCGGAAGCTCCCCGAGAGCGACGATCCCGACGCCCCCGGCCGGTTCCCGGCCGGCGGCTGCTACCTGAGGAAGCTCCGACCGGCCGGCACGCCCTGCTATTACTGGGGCCGGCTCGACCGGCAATACGACCTGATCCATCGACGATACGGGCGGCGGTTGATGGTCAACTTCGCCGATGCCGCCGGCGAGACCGCCCGCGACGGCCGAAGCTGGACCACCGCCAAGGACCTCGCCGAATGGCACGAGGTCGCCCGGACGATCGCCGGCCACCTGATCGATCGCTACGGCGACGAGGCCCTCTCGTTCACCTGGAGCGTCTTCAACGAGCCCGATCTCTCCAGCGTCTTCTGGCGGGCAAGCTGGGACGAGCTTCAGGACTTCTACGATGTCACCACCGACGCGATCCTCCGCGCCTTCGAGGACCGCGGTCTCGACTCGCAAAAGGTCTTCGTCGGCGGCCTGGAACTCGGTGCGATCTTCGGGACCAACCTCCGGCTCCGCGAGTTCCTGGCCCATTGCTCGCCGACCGCGAAGGCGAGCGGAGCCCGCCCGCTCAACGCCGCCTTCGCCGATCCTCGCCTCGACGGCAAGCGCTCCAGGCGCGTCGAACAACTCTGCCGGGCCCACGGCGGCAAGGGAAGCCCCTGCGACTTCATCTCGATCCACTCCTACGACCGCTCCCGCCTGATGGCCGCGAAGCTGATCCGGGCCCGCGAGATGGCCCTCGAGATCGATCCCGCCTACTACGCGGCCCTCTGGGTCAACTCGCACGAGTCGTGCCCCGACTGGATGCCGCCGCCCGACCAGGCCGCGGGCGACGCCTATCGAGGCGACGGCTACTTCGTCGGCTGGTCGGCCGACGTCGTCAGGCGCCTGCTGGCCCGGGCCTCGCTCGACCCGAGGTACGGATACGGCGAGACGATCCTGACCGTCTGGCCGCCGCCGACCAACTTCGCCGGGCTCAACGCCGTCACGCGCGTCCTCCACGTCGATACCAACGGCGACGACCGCCCCGACCGCTCCCAGACCGTTCCCATGCCGATCTTCCACATGATGACCCTGCTCTCGGACCTTGGCGATCGCTACTGGGTCCTCCCCGATCGGGTCGAGGGCGGCCACCTGATCAGTGGGTTCGCCTCGCGAGACGAACGAGGGACCGTCCGAATCCTCGTCTACGCCCACGACGACCGCGACACGCAGTCGAGGTCCGCATCCACGTTCACCCTCTCCATCGACCTGGTGGGCCGATCCAGGGCATCAGGCGCAGGGGCGATCGTCGAGGAGTACCGGTTCGACCGCCGCCACAACTCGCCCTTCCGCCTCGCGGGCCGGCTCCGAGAACGCTCGGCGCTCCGTCCCGCCGAGGCCGAGGAGTTCGCCCGCCTCTCCGAACTCCATCCGACCGCCATCTCCACCGCCACCCCGCAGGCCGACGGCTCGCTTCGGGTCTCCACCGAACTGGCCGGCAACGGCTGCTCCTTCCTCGTGATCGCCCCCTGAGCGAGACCGACCGTCCCGCACCTTCCCAACCGTTTCCTTCCCTCCATCCGCCTTTATCCGCTCGATCCCTCTTTCTGTCATCATCGCGTCTCCCGTCCTCGCAACCTCGGCGATCGCCCCAAATTTTTTAATAGGCCGATCTCCTTCCCAGTTACGGGATTAGGAAAAGGTTGGCGAGAACCTTCGAGGCTCGTCGTTTCGGAATTTGCGCGACTGAGACATATCTATTATAGGGACCTAACCCTTCCGTCGGTCTGATCGCGAGGCGGTTGTCCGACCGTTCCTCCCGCGATCGCATCCCCCATTCAGGAGCTTCGTTGATGAAGTTGACCCCGAGGGAGGCGTGGATTGTCTCTCGAGTGCTGGGCGGGCGTCCGGCCGTGGCGCCGGGCTCGGATACGCCGCTGGAGGAGTCGGACCGCATCTATCCGTTGACCGCGAACCTATCCGATCTCAACCCACGACTTCGGCCGCTGTTCTGGAAAGGATTCCTGGCCGGTCGGGACGACGCCGACGACTGGCTCGCCTCGCTGGGCGAGGCCCGGCCCGACTTGCCCCCGCCGCCCGAGGAGGCCCCTGCGCCGGCCTCGGCGAGCGTCTCGGCCGACCTGGGCGACGTCCGCCGGATGATCGCCGGGATTCGATGGACCTGGCCTCAGTGGCTGGCCTCGGGTGTATTGAACACGCTCGCGTCGAACCCTGGCGAGGGGAAGACGATCCTGGCGATGAACCTGGCCCGGGTGCTCTGGGAAGGGCGTCCCTGGCCCGACGGTGCGGAAAACCCTTACCCGGCCGAGACGCGTACGCTCTGGATACCGGCCGACCGCCACTACCCGCAGTTGATCGACCTGGCCGACCGCTATGGTCTGCCCGACGCGGCGATGCGGTTCAACGCCCCGCCGGGCGACCCGGCCGGCAACCACGACCTGGATGACCGTGAATGCCTCGACGCCCTGAAAGCCTCGATCGAGGAAACGTCGCCCGGCCTGGTGATCGTGGACACGGTGGGAATGACGACCAGGCGCAGTCTTGGGCGTCCGGAGGAGGCGAGGGAATACTTTGCCCCGCTGATGGACATCGCCGGTAAGTACAGTGTCCCGTTCCTGCTGATCACGCATTTGAGCAAGGATTCGCAGGCGCTCGGACGTCGGATCGTGGGGGCGTCTCGGGTGGTCTGGAAGCTGACGAAGCCCGACCCGGAGAACCAACCCGACCGCCGCCGCCTCTGGGTAGACAAGACGTATGAACTGGTCCCGAAGCCGCTGGGAATGACCATCGGAGCGAACGGCTGCACCTTCGACAACGATCCACCTTCCGAGTCGAGGGAAGAGCCCCGATCGAGGAAAGGCAACCGGCTCCAGGAAGTGAAGGACTGGCTGGCCGACCGACTGGCCGCCGGGCCGGTCCCGATCGCGGACCTCTCGCGCGAGGCCAGGGAAGCGGGCTTCGGGCTCGCTTACCTGTACAAGGCACGTGAGATGCTCGGAATCGAAGAACTGGGCACGAAACGCTCCCTGGCCTGGACGCTCTCGCTCGACGACGCAGACTGAGGGCCCTCGGCTATCCCTCTATCCCTCTCGATTCTCATTCCCTATAGGGTACGAGAATTCGAGAGCGATGGAGGGAGCCTTACCTAGACACATACACTCTCTCTCTTGATCGGCTGTAGGAGCCGGCTCCAGCCGGCGATCTTCGAGTCACGATCGGCTTCGATCGGGTCGGGAGCTGGAGCTCCCTCCTACATGGGACATTCTTTCTCCTTCCAGGCTATCCCTCCATCCCTCTCAGTTCTCAGTCCCTATAGGGTACGAGAATTCGAGAGCGATAGAGGGAGCCTTACACACACTCCGTCCTTCCAGGCTATCCCTCCATCCCTCTCGATTCTCATTCCCTGTAGGGGAAGAGAATCGAGAGCGATAGAGGGAGCCATGGTCGGCCGGACGGCGATTGGGTAAAATGGCGGATGACGCCCGACGTCCCCGAGAGCGGAGCCCTTGCCATGTCCACCGTCGCCCCCGTGTCCGGCGAGGTCATTTATCCGGAGTCCGACGACGAGCCCATGGGCGAAACGCCGATCCACCGCCAGCAAATGGCCGACGTGATCGAAATGCTGGGCGACCGCTTCGCGGCCGACGACGACGTCTACATCTCGGGCAACATGATGATGTATTACGTCGAGGGGAATCCCAGGAAGACCGTCTCGCCCGACGTCTTCGTGACGAGAGGCGTTCCCAAGCTTCCCGAGCGTCGGGTCTACCTGACCTGGGTCGAGGGGAAGGGCCCCGACTTCGTCGTCGAGATGCACTCGCGCGGGACCTGGCGGGCGGACGTCGGCTGGAAGCTCGACCTCTACCGCGACGTCCTCCGCGTCCGCGAGTATTTCCTCTTCGACCCGCTGGAGGAGAACCCGAACACCCGGGCCCTCTCGGGCTTCCGCCTCACCGAGGCAGGCCGATACGAGCCGATCCCCGAGGTCGATGGGCGACTCGTCAGCGAGGTCCTGGGCCTGCACCTGGAGGCCGACGGCGAACGGCTCCGCCTCTACGACCCGGCGAGCGGTGCCTATTTGATGTCGCCCCGCGAGGTGCGCGCCGCCCTGGTCCGCGAGGCCGAGGCCCGCGCCGAGGCCGAGGACCAGGCCCGTCGCGAGCAGGCCCGGGCGCGTCAGGAGCAGGCTCGGGCGCGTCGAGAGGCCGACGCCCGTCGAGAGGCCGACGCCCGCGCTGCCGCCGAGGAGACCGCCCGTCGCGAGGCCGAGGCCCGCGCCGCTGCCGCCGAGGCCGAGACGGAGCGGCTTCGTCGCGAGATCGAGGAGCTTCGACGCGCGCGTCCGGCTGACGGCTGAGGCCGTCGAGGCGATGCTGAACGAGGTCCGATCGCTCGCGACCACCCCGATCCGCAGACCGCCGCGCTGGACCGAATCCCGGGCGATCTGTGATAATGAGGGAGTTCTCGTCGCCCCCATCGCGGGGGCGTGGATTGGAACGAACAAACAAACAAACAAACAAACGACAACGGAAAGCGAAGCGGTTCATGACACGTCCCGCATGGCGGCCCCTGGCGATCGCCGCCGCCGCGATGGCCGCGACCCTCGCCGCGGCGATGGCCCTCGAACCTCCCGCCCGGCCGGCTCGCGACCCGCAGGTCGGCCAATCGTTCCGGGTTCCGTATCGCCTCACCGAAACCAATCACTTTCTGGTCCGGGTCCGGATCGACGGCAAGGGGCCGTTCAACTTCCTGGTCGACTCCGGGGCACCTGCGCTCTTCGTCGCGACCGAGACCGCGAAGAAGGTCGGGTTGAAGCCGGTGGACGACGCCGCCTTCTGGACGCCGCTGAAGAGCCTGCAAATCGAGGGCGGGGCCCGGCTCGAAGGGGTCCAGGCGCGGGTCGAGGACCCGTTCCAGCTCGTCGGGATGAACGCCCTGGGGCTTCCGGGTGCCTCGATCGACGGCA
Organism: Planctomycetales bacterium; assembly: GCA_027451455.1. Lineage (GTDB taxonomy): Bacteria > Planctomycetota > Planctomycetia > Isosphaerales > Isosphaeraceae > JAKAUH01. Next base: position 8,597 of record DAIDJI010000046.1, read on the forward strand.
TCCTCGGGTTCACGATCCTGGGCCGATACCGCCTCCAGATCGACCCGACCGACGACCGGATGACCTGGACCCGGCTGGATTACACGCCGCCCGAGCCGCCGGCTCCGCGGGTTCAGGCGGGCGAGAAGGTCGAGCAGCCGGCGGGCGTCCGTGCGCTCAATGCGCTGGGGCCGATGGCCAAGGCGATGAGCTTCCTCATGGGCAAACAGCCCGAGGAAAAGCGGCTCCTCCGCGGGTCGCTGGGCGTCGAATGGGTCGGGGCGAAGCCGGCCGGACTCCGGGTCGTTCGCGTTCTGGATGGCTCGCCCGCCGCCAGGGCCGGCCTCCACGCCGACGATCAGGTGATCGCGATCAACGATCAGGTCGTCAGCGACCCGAAGTCGGCCCGGATCGCCCTGGCGGACATTCGACCGGGCGAACGCGCCCGGCTCCGCGTCCGACGCGGGAACGCGGGAGAACAGACCATCGAGATCCGCGCAGGGGAGGGCTTCTGAGCCATGATTCGACCGATCCACCGCCTGATTCCCGCCCTCGCCGCGGCGGCCCTCGCCGCGACACTGGTGCTCGCGACAGGCCCGGGCGTCGCACAGGATGCCCCCAAGACGAAGGCGAAGACCGCGGTCAAGGCGGTCGCGAAGAAGGCGGTCGTACGGTTCGAGATGCTGCCGACGAACCACATGCTGGTGACGGCCCGGATCAACGGAAAGGGCCCCTACCGGCTGATTTTCGACCTGGGGGCACCGATCACGCTTTTGAGCAACCGGGCGGCCGAGGGCTCGGGGACGGTCCGCGACGACGCCCCGCGGGCCTTCCTCTTCGGGATGCGAGGCGAGGCGCAGATTGATTCGCTCCAGGCGGACGGCCTGACGGTGGAGAAGCTACCGGTCGTCGTGTTTGACCACCCGGTGCTGAAGGCGCTTGGGGACATGCTCGGGCGGAAGATCGACGGGATCATGGGCTTCACCCTGTTCGCCCGGTACCGGACCACGATCGACTATCAGACCCGTCAGATGACGTTCGAGCCGGTCGAGTATGAGGTCCGCGACCTCTTGAAAGACCTTCCGGAACGGATGATGGGTCCGAAGGTGGCGCGCGAGCGGGTGATCGCGCCGATGGGACTCTGGGGCCTGAGGTTCGGCGAGCCGACGGGCGGACTCGACGAGCCGGGGATACCGATCGTCTCGGTTGCGCAGGGATCGCCGGCGGAGGCGGGCGGGCTGAAGCCGGGCGACATCCTGACGACCCTCGACGGCCGATGGACGGCCTCCGTCGCCGACGCCTTCGCCGCCGCCGCCGACGCCGAGCCGGGACATCCGGCCGAGGTGGTTGTCCTTCGCGAGGGCAAGGACGTGAAGCTCACCGTCACACCGGCCGACGGAGCCTGATCCCGGCTGGCCAGGGGCCGAAACCCGTTCCCTCCGAGGATCAGGGCCGAGCCCGGCCGTTCGTCGGGTGGGGACCGCCCATCGGCGAGCGTCCGCGATCGCTCGACCCTGGACACGAGAGTCAAAGGCGGCTGCCAATCTGGCTGGATTGAGGGCTTTGCCCGCCATTCTGCCCGGAAAATCTTTCAGCCGGGCGATTGCGCTCCCGGCCGGGGAACGTAACTCTTTTGCTCCCAGGAGTTTTGGGAGTCCGGATGTGCTGCACGGATTCTTCTGGACATCTGTCCTGTCAGCCTGTATATTAGATACTGGATTTTTGTCTATTCGTAGAGACGGGAGGGCTGCGATGCCATATGACCCTTTGGCTATCGCGAATTACTTCATTGACCTGGCCAAATCCAAAGGCGAAGATATTTCGCCAATGAAACTCCAGAAGCTGATCTTCTTCTCGCACGGATGGAATCTCGCCGTCAAGGATGCTCCCTTGATCGATGAGCAGATCGAGGCGTGGAGTTTCGGCCCGGTGATCCGAAGCGTCTACAGGACGTTCCGTGAATATGGAGACCGCCCGATCACCGAGAAGGGAAGGTCGTTCAATCACAAGGGAATCCCGGACGCATCGGGCCAGGTCAGTTTTTGGCGGGTTCCGTCGATTGACGACGAGCCGGAACTGGCTACGTTTACGACGCAGTTGCTCGATAAAATCTGGGAAATCTACGGGCGATACTCCGCCATCCAGCTATCGAATATGACCCATGATCCAGGCTCGCCTTGGGATCATGCGGTTAAGAAATGCAAAGAGGAGAATGGCGGGCAGCTTCTCAAGGGCACGGACATCCCGACGGCAGTCATCAAGGAGTATTTCACCGCCAGGCTAAAGCGGGGGAGTCATCCGCACGATGAGCGTTCGTGAGGAGAAGCCCGCTGACCTTAGCGCCATCGCCGCGCCTGCTGAGCCTCCCCCGCAAGAACCCGATGCGCTAACCAGGAGGGAGAAGGAGAATTACGAGCGGGCACCCAAGGCTACCCCCACCCAGCAGTTAATCGCCGAAAAAGACAAGCATATCAGAGACCTGTGCGTGGAACGGGACCGGCTGATCGTGGAGCGGGATTCTTTTCGCGAAGAGCGCGATCGGCAATCGGCACGGATGATGAGATTAACGGGCGCAAATGCCACACTGCGGCAGCAAGTGCATGATAGCCGCTCCGTCTTCGGATTCTCAGCTCTGGCGACGCTCGTGGGAGGCACAGCGATCAGTTTTGCTGGCGCCATCAGCGATCCGTTTTGGAAGCCGGCATCCCTCGTCGGCGGCGCCGCCGTATTTGTCTTCGGATTCGCGCTGGCCCTATGGTCTATCTTCTTTGTTGGGCGGAGTGGCGGCAAGGATAACGATCAGGACTGACAAGGGCCTCGGCTGGTCCGCAGGGCCTCTCACATCCATACCCACATCGCAGACGGATCGACTTCGGCCGAGTCCGCGACGGCCGGCAATTCGGCCGGCTCCTCGCCCCAGAATGTCGCGTTGATCCCGAGAATGCCATCGCTTTTTTAAAAAACGAGGCCCGGCTCGATGGTTCTCCGATCCTGGAGGAGACCCGGATGAAGCGGATCTACATGCTGGGCGGGCTGATCCTGGTGCTGGCCGGGGGGTGGTTATTGCTGGGGATCTGGGCGACCTCGACGATGATCGGGGTGGATCTCCCGGACGCCGAGCGGGGTGCTGAGGTCTCGCGGTACTTCCGGAGCGAGTGGAGCGGGATCGGGATCGGTGTCATGCTGGTCCTTTCGGGGTTCTGGCTGGGGTCCCGCGACCCCTCGCGACGGGGCGGCTGAGGTGAGGGCCGATCGATGTCGGGCAAGGATGCGGCGAGCGGAGGTTCCGGGGCGTCGTCGCATCCGTGGGACGATTACCTGACCGGTCCCGAGAACGAGCTGGCGATGGCCGCCGCTCGGGCGATCGCGAGAGGCGAGCATCGAGGGCTCTCGCCGATGGTGGTGCATGGGCCGTCGGGCGTGGGGAAGTCCCGGCTGCTGGCGGGACTGGTCGCCGACCGGCTCAAACGGGCGCCCGGGGCGGCGGTGGCCCACCTCGACGCCGAGTCGTTCGCCGCCTCGCAGGCCGAGGCCAGCGCCGAGGCGGGGTGGTCGGAGTGGCGAGATCGGCTCCGGTCGGTCGAGCTGCTCGTGATCGAGGACCTGGAAGGATTGCTTCGGGCGCCTCCAGCGCGGGATGAGCTGGCGCACACGCTCGACGCCCTCGACGCCGGGGGTGCCGCGGTCGCGGTCTCAGCGCGGACGGCACCGGCGACCTGGCCGCGTCGGGAATGGCCGGGGCGGCTGCTGAGCCGGCTCCAGGCGGGGCTGACGGTCCGAATCGAGCCGCCCGGGTTGTCGTCGCGACGCCGGTTCGTTTTGCTACGCGCCGCGGGCCACGGACTGACGCTCCAGGCCGAGGCCGTCGAGCGGCTCGCGGCGACGGCCGACGGCTACCGGACGCTCGAAGGATGGCTGGCAAGGCTCTCGCTGCTCGCTCGGGCGGCTCCGACCCGGGCACGCGGGCTCGACGCCGAAACGGTCGCCGCGATGCTCGCCGAGGAGGCCGAGCTGGCGGGGGCCTCGACCTCGGTCGACGCGATCGCGCGGGCGGTCGCGGCACGGTTCGGGGTTCGGTTGTCCCTGTTGCGCGGACCGAGCCGGCGAGCGGCGATCGTCGGGGCCCGGCACCTGGCGATCTACCTGGCGCGCGAGCGGACGGGTACGAGCTTCGCGGCGATCGGCGCCTATTTCGGCGGTCGCGACCCGGCGACGATCCGCCACGCCTGCCGGGCCGCCGCCGACCGGATCGCCGAGGACCCTGCGCTGGCGGCGGTCGCCGCGGCGATCGTCGCCGACGGTGGCCCGTCCGCTCCCTGAGAGCGTATCATCGAAGGGACTTCCCCCGATCCCCATCGATCGCCACGGAGCCGGAGATCGTCCGCGATGACCACGACCGCGAAATCGAGTCGACCGAAGACCCCTCGACCCAGGACGACGAGACCGGGCGTGCCCGCATCGCCCGAAGGCGCTCTGGTCACGGTCGGCGACCTGCTCGACCGGCTCGGCGGCATCCCCGCCCGCCGCGTCTTGCTGCATCCGACCCCCGGCACCGCCACCGAGGCCGACCTGCTCAAGATCCTCGACGGCAACGAGCGGCTCTGCGAACTGGTTGAAGGAACCCTTGTGGAGAAGGCTGTGGGACTGGAAGAGTCGATGATCGCCGTCCTGATTAGCGCGGAGATCCTCAACTTCGCCCGACGTCGCAGGCTCGGCCGGATCAGCGGCGGAGACGGACCTTACCGGCTCTTCGGCGGGCTGGTGCGTGTCCCCGATGTTGCCTTCATCTCGTATGACCGTCTGCCCGGCCGGAAGGTGCCGAAGGCCCCCATCCCCGACCTGGTACCAGACCTCGCCGTCGAGATTCTGAGCCGGTCGAACACGGCGGCCGAGATCCGTCGGAAGCTGGGCGAATACTTCGCGGCGGGCGTCCGACTTGTCTGGATCGTTGACCCGAAGAAGAAGACCGTCCGCGTCCACACGCCGGCGAATCCGTCGGTCCTGCTCGGCGAGGGCGAGACCCTCGACGGCGACGATGTCCTGCCCGGGTTCCAGTTGCCGCTCGCCCGGATCTTCGCACCGGAAGAGGAGGCGTCATGAGGGCCGGACCCTCGCGTCGGACGTTCCTCGCCGCGGTCGCGCCGGTGCTCCTGCTGCGCCCGGACGAACCGAAGGAAGAGCCGACGGGCCTTCCCGCCCTCCGTGCCGAAATCGAGCGGAAGATCCACGACTCAGGAGCCTCGGACGCGGCCGTCGCCTATCGCGACCTGAAGGACGGCGCCGAGCTGTTCATCGAGGCCGATCTCCGGTTTCACGCCGCGAGCACGATGAAGGTCCCGGTGATGATGGAAGTCTTCCGACAGGATCACGAGAGGACGTTTTCGCTCGACGATCGGATCGTCGTTCAGAACGCGTTTCGGAGCATCGTGGACGGCAGCCCGTACGAACTGAGGCCCGCGGACGACTCGGAGACGACCCTTTATCGAAAGGTCGGCCAGCCCGAGACGATTCGGGAACTGGTCCGGCTGATGATCACCGAGAGCAGCAACCTCGCCACCAACCTGTTGATCGATCGGGTCACGGCGGCGAAGGTCTCGGCGTTCATGGCCCGGCTCGGAGCGCCTGAGATCCAGGTGCTCCGCGGCGTCGAGGATGGACCGGCCTTTGCGCAGGGCCGGAATAACACGCTCAACGCCCGAGGACTCTCGACGATTCTGCATCGGCTGGCGCGTCGCGAGGTGGTCTCTCGAAGGGCGTCCGAGGCGATGCTCGCGATCCTCCGCGGGCAGAAGTTTCGCGAGGGAATCCCCGCCGGCCTCCCGCCCCATACACCTGTCGCGCACAAGACCGGCTCGATCACCGGCCTCTATCACGACGCCGGTATCATCGAACCGCCCGACTCGCCGCCCTATGTCCTGGTCGTCCTGACCCGCGACCTCAAAAACGAGCGCAACGCCCACGCCCTCGTCGCCGAGATCGCCCGCGCCGTCCATCGTCGCGCCCTCGACACCCGACACGGCTGAGAACCCCCGAAAACCGATCGATCCAAAAAATCGAAACCCCACGCTTGACCCACTTACGCCTGTCCCATACAGTGTATTAGTCACGTCATACACTAGGGGGCCAGGCGAATGATCCTACTCGATCTGAACGCGGGGGACGAGCGGCCGATCTACGGGCAGATCGCGGACCGGGTGAAGTTCGCGGTGGCTGGGGGTGCGCTTCGGCCGGGGGACATGGTGCCGCCGGTGCGTGACCTGGCGAAGCAACTGGTGGTGAATCCGAACACAGTGGCTCGGGCCTATCGCGACCTTCAAGGCGAGGGCCTGCTGGAGCCGGTGCGCGGGATCGGGTTGCAGGTGGCCGAGGGGGCTGTCGAACGGTGTCGATCGGCGCGCAGAGAGATGGTTCGGCGATGGCTCCGGCGCGGGGTTGACGAGGCCCGCCAGAGCAAGATGGACCCGGCCGAGGTCGAGGCGATCTTCCGAGAGGAGATGGCTCGGCCCGCCGCCGGAGAGAACGGCGAGGCGCGGAGGGGCTGACGAAATTCCGGAAGGCGGAGCGGTGGACGGTCGAGGCACAGGGGACGTCTGAGGCGAGGGGGTGACAGGATGGCGGAGCGATCAGGCGGGGTGATCCGGGTCGACGGGCTTCTCAAGCGATACCGAGGGCAGACAGCCGTCGACGGCCTTTCGCTCTCGGTGCCCGAGGGAGCCGTCTTCGGCCTGCTCGGCGAGAACGGGGCCGGCAAGACGACCACCATCCTCTCGTTGCTGGGGATGGTCAAACCCGACGCGGGGCGGATCGAGGTCCTCGGGCTCGACCCCTCGCGCGAGGGGTTCGAGGTCCGGCGGCGGGTCGGCTACGTCCCGGAGGTCCCTGCGCTCT